>NZ_JAQZAA010000111.1:0-245448 GCF_028640875.1 Pseudomonas sp. SBT1-2
GCCGTGACGGTTTCAAGACCGCTGAAGGTCCTTCGGACCTTATCGCAGCCTGCGGCAGCGGCTACAGAGCAAGCGTCAGGGAAGTAAGCGCTCGGGGCCCCATCAGCATGCGGGCGCCCGGCAGTTGAACAGCCCTGGATTCAGAGCTGCTTGGCCATGGACTCACTGATGGCCTGCAAGCCAGCCTCGGTGATCAGTTTCCAGTCATCCTCGGTAATCATCTGCATGCCTTCGCGTTTCAAGGTCTTGACCTCGACAGGCGAGGACGCGCTACCGGTGTCCACCTTCAGATGCGATTTGTTGTTCACCGCAACGGAGAAGGCACCCGGCGACATCCATGACCAGAACTCGACCACATGCACGGTGATGGTCCTGGCATCCGGCGCCTGCTCGGCGCTCGGCACCACTTGATAACCGGCTTTGCCGTAGGCTGCGCCGATGCTCTTGGCAATCAGCGTGCTGACCTTGACGCCCTCCGGCAACAGCACATCGCCCAGCCCCATGCCATAGCCATTGCGCTTGCGCGCAATCGCGCGCTCGGTGATCGCCTTGTCGTTGATCTCGCCATTCTTCAGCGAAGGAATATCGGCAATGCGCGGGTCGGCTTCAAAACGACGCTCGTCGAGCACGTTGGTCACCACCTTCTGGCCGTTGCCACTGGCCACTTCGGGCCCGTCGATATCTACCACCGAACGGCTGGTGGCGCAGCCGAACAAGGTCGTGGTCACCAGCAGCAAACCAGCGAGTTTCAGGTATTTCATGGCAATTTCAGTCATTGGCATCCATCCAGTCCCGATTCAGTAAACAAGGTCGCCCGACGCAACGAGGCGTATTCGGGCAGCGCAGAACAATGCGCATAGCCACTGAATTGCCGTCACTCAAGCCATGAATCATCGCAAAGGGCAGGCAAAAAAAGGGGTGATCAACGATCACCCCGAGGCTTGGTACCACGAGAGAACCTACAAGGTCAGTTGCCGCCGCTCCTCCTCGGTCAACTGCTGACGCGCCTGATCGCTCAGCGGCCCGGCGCCCAGCACCTGCACCGGGCTGTCCGGGTTGTAGCCGGGGTTGGCCCGGCTGGCGCCATCCTGGGTCGGCGCCAGGCGTTCCTGGCCGAAACTCAGCACCTGCACGCTAAACACCGACGGCATATTCTGCCGCGCCGCCGCCTGTTGCTGACGCGCCACATCCTCGGCAGCCTGGGTCGCCGACGACGCCGCCGAACTGGCCGACGTCAGGGCCCCGGTATTGACCGACGCCACTACCGGTATCCCGGATGACTTGCCCTGGGTCTGGATATTTGCCGCGTTGACTACCTGCAAGGCGGCGATGTTGACGTTGCCCGAGACCCTGATCCCCGCCTCGCCGGCATCGATGGTGCCCAATGGCGCGATCAGGTCGATATCCCCGGGCGGCACCTCGGCAATCGGGTTCAGCGTAGCGATACCGGCCCCGGTGCTTGGCACCGACGGCGACAGGGTCACGTTGCCCCAGTTGTCATAAACCCTTCTGGGCGGGGTATAGACCACAGTGGTCTTGGAGCCACGCCCGGCGTTGATATCGCCCTCGGCCGACCAGCCGAGGATCGAGCCGCCGAAGGTGGTCATGATCCGGCTCTGGCCCAGCAGGATGCTGCCTTGGGAATACAGCTGGATATTGCCCTGGCCCTGGGTGATCACCCCCGCCGTGGACGGTGGCGCCTCGCCCTCGATGCCAAACACCTGCTGCCCGCCCGGGGTGAGCATCTGGATATCGCCGCCGACATTGGTGTGCACCCCGGCGCCGCCATACAGGGTGATATTGCCCTGGTAGACGATCGGGTTGCCGGCCACATCGGTGTCCGGGAACAACGCGGCAATGGCATTGCGCCCACGCAGGTAGCTGCCCTGGCGCGGACCATCGATCTGGTTGTACTCCAGGCCGCCGGCGCGCAGTTCGGCAAAATACACCTGGCGCGCGAACAGCCCCTGCTCCACCGCTGGCAAGCCGGCGAAATAGGCCCGGGCCTGCTCGTCGCTGCCGCTGAAGCCGTAGCGCAGCTTCAGCCAGCTGGCCAGTTCCGTCTCGTAGGTCTTGGCTACCTTGCCCGGTTGCGCGGCCAGGGAAGCGCTGTCGCTGGCCAGGTTGGCCGGGTCCAGGTAGCGCGAGACAAAGGCCGTGTAGTTCGGGCCACTGGCCCCGGCCCCCGCCTGCAGGACGATGCTCGCCCCCGGTCGGCTGTCGCCTGGTACCAGGGCGCCGAGGCTGGTGATCGAAGCCTTGTCTTCCATGCGGATATTGCGCCCGGCATTGACTTGCAGCAGCCCGGGCCCCGCGACATTGAAACTGCTATAGAGGATGTCGCGCCCGGCCGAGACCAGGGAGATATCCAGCGGATCGTTGTGCACGAACAGATTGCCGCTGCTCACCCCTTCGCCCAGCAAAGGCACAATGGCTGTCGCCTGCCCCAACTGGGTGCCGCTGTTGACGATGTCCCGGCCGGCCAGCATCCAGACCGGCGCGGCCGCGTCGTACCAGGTCCGGCCCGGGCGCGAGCCTGAAGCGCGGAAGTTCAGTTGCTCGCCCGAGCGTATGCCTACCAGGTCGCCGGCCATGGCGTAGAAGCGCGCCGGCTCACGTCGGCCGTCGAGGGTGGTCAGGGTGTCGCCGCCAAAGGCGAAGAGCGGGAAGCCGCCCATGCCTTGCGCGGAAGACAGGCCATCGGGGCTGAGATTGCTCACCAGTAAACGCCCGTCACCGCGCCCCTCGAAGGCCGGCATGAACGGCGTCGGCAACAGGCGGCTGTCGGCCCCGGACTGGTTGAGCGCATAACCGCCGGCGAAGATCGAACCGCCGGCCAGCATCTGCAACTGACCGTTGGGCGAAGGTGCCAGTACCAGGGAATAAGGCGAGTTCTGCTGGTTGCCGGTGTAGAGCGCCGAAGAGCCGTAGTACAGGTTGCCGCCCGGGGCCACGGCCCGCAGGATCGAGGGATAGATAAAGCGCCCATCGGTCGGCGAGGTATCGAGTTGGACCCGTGGCGTGTTTTCACCCCGAGTCAATTCACCGGCCTGGGTCGAAGGTGTCAGGTTGCCCCCCGCCGCGAACAAGTCAATGGCGGTATGCTCGGTCCAGAGCGAAAACCAGCTACTACCGCCGCCCAGGTAGGCGGTGCCGTCCAGGCTGAACACCGACGTATTGTGCTGCCGCGTACGGCCCGGGTCGACCGCACCGCCCAGCACCAGGTCGCCACGGGTGGTGAGGCTGACCGTGGCATCGCCGGGAATGATCACCAGGCCACCGGTGGCACTGGCCACCGAGGCCGAATACGGATCAAAGGCCCGCACTTCGCGGGCGTCCTGGTTGAAGCTGAAGCGGCCAAAATTCTGCTGGATGCCACCCATGGCCCCGGCATTGGCTTGCACATGGCCCCGCAGGTTGATCAGGGCACCGTTCAAGTCATGGTTCTGCCCCTGCGCGGGCCCGCTGAGAACACTGGAAGCTCGGGCGTCCAGGGAAGGATTGAGGCCGCCACCGATATTCAGCTTGAGGTCGCCGCCCCCGGTCAGGGTCAGGCTGCCATCGGCGGCCACCCGCCCGGTGCTGCCCACCGCCAGGATCAGCGCCTCGCTGCGCGGCGAACCCAGGGCCGTACGGTTGCCACGGCGTAACAGAGTGCCGGCATCGGTGCCGACCCGCACCTCGAGATTGCCGCCGCCCAAGGTGCCGACCCCGGTAAAACCGGTGACCTGAGGCATGGGCGTGCCTACGGACGGGGTGACATAGGTACCGAAGTTGATCCACCAGGCGGTCGGAACGGCCTGGTCCACCGCCGCCGAGCCAGTACCCTGGCGCCACAGCCAGTCGCCTACGCCGACACTCGACAGAGCAGGGCTGGCTCCGAACTCGCCGAAGGTACTGCCCAAGGCATCGCCGCGCAGGCTGCCCGCCGTCGACAGCAACAGGTTGCCGCCCTGCTCCGGGTACCAGGCCTGGTAGAGGCTATTGCCTTCCACCAGTTTTTCGTAGGACGCCACCTGCTCGTCGAAACCGGCTTTGTAGTTGGCGTCGCTGTACAGTTGGAGGTTGTCCTTGTCGTAACCACCCAGCACCGTGCCTGCGCGGCCCACGCCGCGCGGCGCCGTATAACCTGCGCCCATGGCCTGGGACTGGGTGCCAGCGGTGTAGACGCCAAACACCGATTGCATGCTCAGATCTCCGCCAGAGATCAGGTCCAGGTCACCGGTGCCGGTGCGCAGCACGCTGAAGATCGGCGCCATGGCGCGCACCGCGATCACTTCTCCAGGCTTGTCGGGTTCGCCTGGCTCCCCCGGTTTGAAGACGCAAAGTCCCGGTGCCCAGTCGCAATAACCATTAGCCAGATCTTCCGGTGACAGCGGCTGTCCCACTACGCCACCCAACCAACTCCAGTCCGGGCTTTCCACTTCAGGCCCCCAGACCCAGCTATCGACACTGGGCTTGAATTCACAGAGTCCCGGAGCCCAGTCGCAATAACCGTTAGCCAGATCTTCCGGCGACAGCGGTTGCCCTACCACCCCACCCAACCAGCTCCAGTCCGGACCCTCTACCTCAGGTCCCCAGACCCAGTTGCCTCCCGGCTTGCCGGGAACGATCTCGCGGTCCCGGAACAGCGAATAATGGGTATCGGCCAGGATCAACTGGCCATCGACCACCCGGGGCTTGACGCTGCGGGTGTCGGCCGCCGAGGTGTCGGCGCCGCTGACCAGGCGCAGCGACCAGGACTGTGAGCCCTCGGGCAGCAACCCGGCGATTGCCCAGTTACGCCCCTGGCTTTCGCCATCGGTCGGGCGCAAGGCCACCGACAAGGCACCGTTGGGCAGCTTGACGTCGGTCTGGGACGGGATCAGCGCGCCCGCTTTCAGCGCCAGGTCGCCATTGAGAGCATAAGTGTCCTGCTGGCCGCCCGAAGTGAGGGTCGCCGGCAGCGCCACACCCTTAGGCCAGAGCATGGCCTGCAAGGCGGTACGCGTGGTCAACAGGGTCCCGGCGCCGAGCCGGGTACCCACGGGCAGGGTCACGGCCTGCTCCAGCAAGGTGCCGGCGGCGTACAGCAGGCTGCCGTCGGCGGCGCGCACGTCCGCGCGCGCAACGCTGCCAGCACCCAGGGTCAGCGCTTGCGCCAGGCGGCCCTCGGTGGGCAGCACCACGCCACTGGCGAAGGTGGTGGCCTTGATCGGCAAGTCATAGTTGAGGGTCTTGCCGCCCAGGAACAGCGTGCCATCGGCCAGGGTCACGCCCAGGCCCGGTACCACCAGCTCGCCGCCGAACGGCTGCATGCCGGGCAGCAATACCCAACCGGCGTCGTCCGGGGTGGCGGGCGGCGGGGTAAAGCCATCGGTGACGCTGCCGCGCACTTCGAGGTTGCCGGCGGCACGGATCGCCAGGCTACCGGTCTCGCCGGAGCCGTAGACCGCGGTCCTGGCAAAGCGTGGATTGAGGCTGGCATAACGATAGCCGGACAGGTCCAGGTCGCCCTGGATCACCACGTCCCGCTCGCTGCTGATCTGCACCCCGGGGCGCAGGTGCAGGACATCGCCATAACCGCCGGCGGTCAGGCCGGCCAGCTTGCCGTCGAGCAGCGTGGCGTTGGCCAACGCTGCGTCGATAAAGGCGGTGCTCTGGTCGTGCTTGAGGTTCATGTAGGCCTGGTCGATCACCCGGTACGGCTTACCGCTGGCGGCGTCGCTGCCGTCCTTGAGCACAGCGTCACTGTCGCTGTCGTCATAACGCCAGATGCCATTGACCGCGATCGACTTGGCCCCGCTGATCTGCTGGCGGCCGCTGGCATCGATATCGATATCGCCGCCACTGACCCCGCCCAGCCGAGGCGCATTGAGCTCCAGAGTGCCTCGAGCCTGGCCGTCGTGCTGCCCGGGCTGGCTGCCCGGAGCCGTAGCGGTGCCGTGGCGCAGGTCGATGCGACTGCCCTCGGCCAGCACCAGCCGGCCCTCGCCCGACGTCAATTCGACCACCGCGCGGTTCGGCGCATCGATGATCTTGCCGTAGCTGTCCACCCGCAGTTGCGTGCCATGGGCATCGAGCAGCGCCGCATCACCCAGGGTCAAGCCGTTACGCGCCGCCAGGCGGATGCTGCCGACCTGCTCGCCGCTGGCATCCACGGTGCCGAGCACCGTCAGGTGGCCATTGTCCAGGGACAGGTTGATCTCCCCCGCCTTGAGCTCGCTGCCCAGCTGCAGGTCGCCCTGTTTGAGCTGGAAGCTGCGCGAACCATAGACCTGACCCTCGTTGAGGCGTTGGTTGAGGGCCGCGAAATCGCCCACGCCCTGGGCGCGGATATCCACCCCGCCGGCCTTGTACGGCACCCGTGTGCCGCCGGCATCGTAATGACCGGAGGTGCCGCCGAGGATCGCCCCCAAAAGCGCGACCTGGCCGGCCCCCGGATCCAGGGCGATGGCGCTCAGGATCCCGGCCTTGTTGTTCTGCGCCGACAGGTCGATCCGCGAGCCGGCAGCCTGGCGAATATCGCCGCCGCGGCTTTCCAGGATCACGTCGCCGCCCCAGCTGTACTTGTTCAGGTCATTGAAGGGCACGGTGCGTCCGGCCAGGTCCAGCTGGGCATTGCCCGCCAGCACCAGGTCGCGCTCGGCCAGCAGGCTCAACTTGCCACTGGGCAGCACCACCGCGGTGTCCAGGCTGATGCTGCGCCCCTGCAGCGCCAGTTCGCCACCCAGGGTGTTGATCGGCCCAGGTGCAGCGCCACCACCGGAGATACGGATATCGCCGCCGGCCTTGATCCGGTTCACCGAGCCGGCCTCACCGGTCAGCAACGGGGTGACGATATTCAGATCGCCGCCGCTGTAGCTGTAGCCCTTGCCGCTCTCATAGGCCCCCTGACTCTGGTAGACCGCCAGGCTGCCCTTGTGGTTGGCGGTCAGGCGCTGGCTGGCGCGCAGGTCGACCGTGGCAAAACCCAGGGCCAGGCGATCGAAGGAGGCCAGGCTGTCGGGCTGCGATTGCGGGCCGTAGCCGAACTCGATGCGCTCGGCGGCCAGCTCCAGGCGGCCGCTGCCGGTACCGGCGCCCTGGTTGATCACCGTGCCTGGCAGCCCGGCCGTGCCGTTCCAGACCAGGTTGCCGGTGCGAATGCTGGCCACGTCCTCGGCGCCGCCATGGCCGTAGATCGCCGGTGTGCCCAGGATCAGGTTGCTCAGGCTGGACTTGCCGGTAACCGGGTCCAGGGTGCTCAACTGCGTCGAGCCATAGAGGTTCAGCGAATCCCGGGCATTCAGGGTCAGCGTCTCCAGGGCCGGCGCACCGCGCTCACGGTCACCACGCAGCAGGCGGTCGAGCACCTGCTGGTTGAGGGTCAGGCCCGGTGCCAGGGTATTGCCCGCGGCGGCCTCGGCCAGGCTCTGGCTGCTGCCGACATTGACCCCACCCACCGCCAGGGTCAGGTTACGGGTGCCATAACGCACCTCGTCCCCCAGTTCGAACAGGTTATTGGTGGCCGCGGCCAGGGTGCCTTCGGAATACAACTGGGTCACGCCGCTGCAGTTGCCAGCACAGCTGCCGATGCGAATGCTGCCCGGGCCCGCCTGACCGTTCTGCGCCGGGGTCGGCGGCAGCAGGTCGAGCCAGCCATTGGACACCGCCAGCAGGCTGGTCCTGCCGGGGTCGTAGATAAAGCCATCGCGGGAATCGTAGGCACTGGCGCCATGCCCCAGGGTATCGATCCGGGCGCCCTGCTCCACCACGATGCCGCCATTGGTCCGGCCACTGAGGAGCATCACTTCGGGCGCCGACAACGCTGCCCCCGAGCGTAAGATCAGGTCGGCCAGGTTGGAGCTGAAGACGATGTAATTGCCACCCTGGCCATACTTGCGCTCACTGGTACCGCCGATAAGCAGACTGGCCACGCCCAGGGCATTGAGCTGCGCCGCATCGATCGAAATGCCGGTAAAGCCCGCGCTGGGGCCGCCCGCGACGATCTCCATTTGTGAGCTCTGGCCCAGTACGTTGGCAACGGTGCCGTAGCCGTCCTTGTCCGGGCTGAAGCGACTGGTGCCGGCATAGGTGAAGGACGGTTGCCCGGTCTGGTTCTGCAGCAGATTCAGGGTCAGGCCCTTGGCGTCGGCAGTCAGGGCGGCGCGGGGAATGCCCAGGCGTGCCGCGTCGCTGACGAGGAATCGAGCCAGGGAAGTTTCGTTGTATTGGGAATAGCGGCGCAGCACATCGGCCGAGGTCAGGATCACCTGGCGCGACAGGCTGTCCTGGATCCCGGTGCCGAGGACCGACAAGCGCCCCGAGGTACTCCAGGAACCATTGGCCATGGCCAGGCCCGGTTGCTGGGCGGCCAGGCCGGCGCCACCGTTGAGCTCGACCCGGAACGCCCCCGGCAACAGCGCATAGTTCGCCGGCAACAGGGTATAGACCCCCGGCGCCAGTCCCGGCACTCCGGCCTCCAGGGTGATCTGCTGGCCGATCAGCGGGTCCAGGGCGCCGCTCTGCCCGGCGCCAGGGGCATAACCGGCCTGGCTGCCGGGCACAATGGCGTAGACCGGATTGCTGGCCAGCCCCGGCAGACTGAAACGACCGTCGGCGCCGATCTGCACCAAGGGGTTGAAACGGGCATCGGTGGAACCGCCACGTCCGGAGACGAAACCCGCACCAGTCAGCTCGCCACCGCCCGACAGGTCCACCACGGCGCCACTCTGGACATCGATCGACTGGCCGACCAGCATCAGGGACGGGCTGGCATTGAGTACGTTCTCGTCCAGCGGCTTGCCGTCCTGGGTCCAGGTCTGGCCGTCCACCGTACCGCCAAAGGGCATCACCAGCCCCGCCGCGCTCAGGGAGGTCAGGCTGCCGGGCAGCAGGTGAATGATCGAGCTGCGATCTTGCGGGCCGCCGTTGAAGCCCAGCACCAGGCTGCCCTGGGGCGCGCGAACCACCCCGCCCTGGTCGATGCTCTGGGCGGACAGCTGCAGGTAGCCATAGGCCGAATAGGGCACGCCGGGGTCCTGGGCGCTGCTGCGACCGATGCTCAGGTGACGAGCGCGGATCTCGGCACGGGCCAGAGTCTCCGGGTAAAGCTGCGCCACCGTCAGGTTCAGGTCGCCCGGGGTGTTCAGGCGGGTAACGGAGATATTGCCAGTGGGGCGCAGCATGCGCATGTCCCCGGCGCTGCGCACATCCATCATGGCGAAGCCGCGCTGGTCCAACTGCAACTGGCCACTGAGCAGGGTAATGTCGCCATGGGCACCGAGGTTGACCTCATCGCGGATATCCAGCAGTTGGCTGGTCACGACCAACTGCGCCTGGGTCGTCTGGGTCGAACTGCCACCGCGTACCACAGGTATCGTCACACTGTTGTTAAGGGCAGCGATCGGGGAGACACCCGCCAGTCGCACATAAGGCGCACTGAGCCTGATCCGGGTATCGGCCGCCGCGCCTTGAGCCAGGCCCAGGGAAGCCGAATACAGCTGCAGGCTCTGGCCCAGGGCCAGATCGACATCGCCGTCGAAACTGATCTGGCCGTTGCTCAGCAAGGCCAGGCTACCAAAGCCACCGGCGTCGACCTGCTCCACGCTGAGATGGCCCTGCCCATAGGCCAACGGCCCCGAGGTTGTACCATCGAGGGCCTGGCGGCGCTGGCTGAGCAGCAGTTCCCGCGGCACCAGGGGCATATCGCTGTCCAGCAAGTTGCGATCATAGGTCCCGGTCTCCAGAGCAACCGCCAGGCTGCCGCCCGCCGCCCCCTGGCCACCGGCAGCGGCGCGCAGGTCGCCGTCCAGGTACAGGCCATTGATCGAGCTGAGGCTGATACTGCCGCCATTGCTGGCCAGGGTCATAGGACCGGCGCCCTTGATATCCAGGGCAGCCTGGGCGCCAGAGGCCTCGAGGCGCGAACCGGCCTCGAGCTGCACGAACAGATCCGGTGCCACCGCGCGGCCAGTGGCCAGATCCAGGGCGCCGCCAATGACGATGCTGCCACCGTCACTGACCTTGCCGTAGCGCCGGCCCTGGGCATCCAGGGCACTGACCACATAACCGGAAACATCCACCAGGGCATTGTGCCCCAGCAGGATCGAGCGCTGATGAGTATTGATCAGCGGCTCGCTTTCCAGCCGTAGCGGCTGTACCGCGCCGATCGAGACCTTGCCGCCATGGGCGATCAAGTGGCCATCGACGCTGATCTGGCCGATCCCGCGCAGGGCGATAGACTGGCCATTGTCCACCCGCACGGTGGCGCCCTCTCCTATATCCAGGGCCACGCTGGCGATATCGGCAGCACTGGGACCGAGCCCCCCCGCCTGCAGGGTCAGGCTGGCACCGGCGCGCTGACTCAGGCGGCCCTTGGCCGGGTCCTCCTGATAAGGCTCCGGCAGCCACAGCTGCAGGGCGCTGGCGACCGGCTCGCCAGTGGCGACACTGGCCATCCCGGCGGCCAGGGCGTAGACCGGTACCCGCACATCCACCTGGGCGCCCTCGGCGACTTTCAGTCCCTGGTTGCCGGTGATGTCGTAGGCGCCGAAGCCCTTGTCGAAAAAGTCGTTGGCCAGGACCAGGGTCGAGGCGTCGGGCGACGTACCGCCGCCGATCTGCACCTTGCCCGCTTGCAGGCTCAGGTTGCCACCGCCACTCACCCCATGGCCCTTGAGCTGGCCATCCAGGGTCAGGACGCCATTGCCGACGCTGGTACCGGCATTGGCCGCCAGGATCAGGTCGCCACCCTTGCCGCCACGCAGGCTACCGTTCACCTGCAGCGCCGCGCCGCTGCTGACATCCACCTGGCTGCCGGCGGCCAGGGTCAGGTCGCCACGGCTGCGCAGGGACACACTGCCGCCATTGACAAAGGCCAGGCCACTGTTGTCCTGCGGCGCCAGCAACAGGTTGCTCCACAGCCCGCTGGCGTCCAGGCGCGCGCCCTCGCTCAGTACCAGGCTGGCCAGGGGGCCGCCGGTCGAACCGATTAGTGTGTCCTCCAGGGTTGCTCCTGGCGTGGCCTTCTGCAGCAGTACATTGCCCAGGGCAATGCGCCCACCATGGCTGGTCAGCCCGGCATTGACCCGTACCTGCGGAGCGTGCAGGGCGATCTCCCCCGCCGGCCCGACCTGCAGGTCGCCGTCTAGCGTCACGCTCTCATAGGCGGCGATCCGCACCGCACCCAGGGCGAAGCCGTTGAGCTGCTCGGTGTCCAGGCGCAGTTGCCCCTGGCGCTCGCCCAAGGCCGAGTCCAGTTCGATGGCCAGGGCCTCGGCGGCCTGTCCCGGGGCGAGGATCACTTGTTTGAGGGTCCTGTCGCTGGCCTGCAGGCCGCTTTGCAGGGTGCCGCTGTCGTTCTGCCAGAACGGGCGATAGTCGCCAACTATCAATTGCGCGCCACGGGCCACGGCATTCTGTGCCTGGTCGTAGCCATCGAGCCCGGCCTGGGCAGCCTGGGCCTGGCGCTCGCCCTGGTAGGTGTTGCCGAGCAACTGGCCCTCGAGCACCGCGCTGCCGGTGCCAATCACCAGCTTGCCGGCATCGCGGCCAACGCTATAGCCATCTTCGTAGCGCTGCTGCGGCGCGATCAGCGGGCTGTAGTAGTAATCGGTCTGGTCCCAGCGCGGGCTGTTGTCCTCATAACCCTTGTAGATACCTCTGTAGAGAATGTCGCCCGGCGCCCGGGACAACTCGTAGAGGCGCCCGTCCTGGCCCTTGAGCCAGGTCTGGCGCACCTGGCCGCCCTGGACATCGAGGGTGCCGCCGGACAGGTTGATGCTTGACCCGGCCTGGGTCACCACATCGCGTCCGGTGAACGTCACGCTGCCGCCCTGGGCCATCCACTCGCCCACCCCGTGGGCCTGGGTACCCAGGTAGCCACCGACCTCCAGCAGGCCGCCGCCGGTGTACCAGCGGTCCGTGGCGTAGCCATTGGTCCCGGCCGGCACATAGACCAGTTCGCGCACATCGACCCACACATCGTTGTTGTTCAGGCTGCCCTGGTCGCGGTTGCCGGCGGCATCGCGCTGCTCGTTGCCCTGGATATTGACCTTGACGCTGTTGGCTTCCATGGCCACCTTGACCCCGACCGCACCCGCCACATCGATCACCGCGCCGTCGCGCACCAGGCTGCGCTGGCCGGCGCTGACCGCCACCTGGCCACCGATGGCCAGGGTGCTGGAGCCGGCCTGGAAATCCACGGTGCCGCCGCTGACGATCTCCACCCGCGACTGGTCGGTACGGTCGGCCACGCTGCTGAGGTTGTCGAAGGCGCCACCGATGTTGTTACCAAGGCCACCCAGCCCGGCCAGGCCATCAGCGCGCTGGCTGTCCAGGGCAGTGCCACTGGCGGCGTCCAGCAGGATCGCCGTATGGCTGCCCTGGCCCAGGGTCACGCTGGAACTGCTATCGCTGGCCGAATTGAGCAGGTGCACGGTGCCGCGGCTGTCCACCGAGGTGGTGGCCAGGACTACGCCGTTCTGCTGCACCTGGTGGCCGGTCAGGGTGATATCGCCGGTGGCGGCCTGGATCAGGCCGTTGTTGCTGACCTTGCCGGCCTGGCTGCCGGCCTTGCGGGTGCTGGCCACCTCATTGCCGCGGGTGGTCGAGGTGGTATTGCCGGCGGTGCCGGCGCCCTTGCGGATATAGAAGCTGTCGCCGGCGGCCAGGGTCGCCTGGCCCTTGGACGTGACCAGGCTGCCGGCGTTGTCCACTTCGCTGCCCAGCAGCAGCACATAGCCGCCGGACCCGGTGGACACTCCTGGCGCCCGGGTCTGGATCAGTGCGCCTTGTTGCACCTGGACCTTGCCGGCGGCATCGGTGAAGGTTGGTTGCGAGCCGACGCTGTCGACATACAGCCCGCGCTCGCGGAACTGGCTGTCGCTGATGGTCGCGGCGGCGGCCACCAGGTTACGGGTATCAACCTGGCTGCTGCCGCTGAAAATCACCCCGTTGCGGTTGACCAGCATCACCGTGCCGGCCGCCTTGATCTGGCCCTGGATCTCGCTCGGCCGCGCCTGCGGGTCGTTGACCCGGTTAAGCACCGCCCAGTCGGCCTGCTGCTGGAAATCCACCGTGGTGTTGCGCCCGACGTTGAAGGTCTCCCAGTTGAGAATGGCCTTGTCCGCGGTCTGGCCGATGCTCACCGTGGTCTTGCCGTCGGCCTGGGTCTGCACCGGGTTCCTGGCATTGGTCCAGCCTTTGGTCAGGGCATTCTCGTCGACCTTGAGCCCGCCCTCGCCCAAGCCATCGGGAATGCTCGAGGCCGCCACCAGCGCCGAACGCCGCCCGGCCGCCTGGGCCGCCTGCTGCGCGGCGATGGCCGCCACCGTGTTATTGACGTTGCTCAAGGACTGCTGCAACTGCTGGTTGGCCTTCAGCTGCTGGGCCAGGGGCGGTGGCGAACCAGGCTTGGGCAGGCTCCCCGCGACCCCGCCGACGCCCGCCGCCTGCTGCGCCGCTCCCTTGCTGGCGAACCAGCCGGCGCTGAACGCTGTCTCGGCCTGGGCACTGCCCGCCACCAGCAACAGCGCGATGGCATGGGCCAGCGGATTGAGACGCAGGACAGGCAACGCCTCGCAGCGGCTTGCAGACTTCAGAACAGGGTTGGGCTTACCGAGGCGCATCGCTCACTTATCCTTTTACACAGTCGCGAAATAGGTCGGCGACCCGCCCGCTGTCACGGACGGAACGCTCAGGTAATAGGCGGTTGGCGCCGGCCGGCACCGAACCTTTGTCATGAAAACTTCATCCGCGTGTGGGTTCAGAACGGACGGCCGATGCTGTTGCAGACGCTAGGGTTGTTCAGGCCTTGCGCACTAGTGGGTGGGATGAAGGCGTTGCGAATGGCGGTTTTCCAGATTGCAGGCAGCGGGATCAGATGCTGCGCGCTCAGTTGGGCGTCATTGCTCGTCTGGGGGTTGGAATTGAAGTGGCGCACCAGGAAAACCCGTAGGGCAACGGCGTCCTGTGGGTCGCGATAGCACTGGCCGAACAGCAGGTAGCTGTAGCCGACGATGGCGTATCCATAGGCCGGGTTGGCGATGCCCGGCGCCCATTTGTGCGGGTCGGCGCGATCGGCGGGGCTGGTCGGCGGGGTAAGCTGCGCCAGGCCAACCTGGTCGCTCGCAGTCGGCGGCAACAGGCCGTTGATCCGCGCCACCTGGGCGTTGCTGGTGATATCCAGGGCCGCGGGCCCCGAGTAACCGATGGCGCCGTCGCTGGCGGCGACCGCGGCCAGCAGGGCCTGTTCGCTGCTCACCGCCTGCCAGTGCGCGGGCAGCGGCCCCTGGTGAGCCGAAGCGAACAGGCTGCTGATGCTGAACGTCTGGGGGCAGAGGCTGTTGAGATGGCGGGTGAGTAACTCGCTGGTACCGCTGCGGTCCGCGCGGTAGAAGACCTTCACCGGCGCGTTTGAATAACCCGGGTTGATCTGGTTCCAACTGGTGATGGTGCCGGCGAACAAGCCGCAGAGCATGCCACCGTTCAGGTCCAGGTCGGTCACCGGCTGACCGCTGGCCAAGCGTACCCGGTAGGGAATCGCCACCGAGGTGATAGCCACCGGGACCTGGATCAGCGGGCCCCAGTCTGCCGCCGAGCCGGGCATGGCCCCCGGCGCCTGGTGGACGCTACGGTAGTTGTCGAACTCGGTGGCGCCCAGCCGGGATTCGCTGCTGGCGTAATCCACGGAGAACCGCTGGGGGGAGCCTGGAGCCAGTGCCAGGCTGTCGTTGTTCAGCAGCGCCTGCTTGCCCGCTCCGCTGCCTGCCGCACGGTAGACACCCGCCGCTGGCGGCAATACCCCGGGGGTGGTGTAGAAACCCTGCATCAGGTACGAACCGCCGCCGTCGAGGGCGGCCGAGGCCGGTGCGGCACACAGGCCGGTCAAGGCCCCGGCCAGGGTGATCAACAGATATCTGGACATGGCAACTCCCTCTCCTGCCCGGCGCTGGCCCGTGGCAGCTGGAAATTCGCTGGACGAAAAAATCGGCAACGGCTGGCGCCGTTGCCGATCGGTGTTGCAGGTACTAAGCCTCGGCCTGGATCAGGCTGGACGGCCGATACCGTTGCACACGCTGGCGTTGTTCAGGCCCTGTGCACTGGTTGCTGGAATGAAGGCGCTGCGAATAGCGGTCTTCCAGTTTGCGGTCAGCGGGATCAGTTTCTTGTCGATGATTGCCTGATCGTTGCTGCTGGCGAAGGTGGCGTTGTAGTGCTTGCTCAGGAAGCTGCGGATCGAGTTGACATCCGCGGTGTCCTTGTAGCACTGGCCGAAGATGAAGTTGGTGTAGCCAACGATCGAGTAGCCGGAATCCGGGTTAGGCAATACCGGTGCCCACTTGGTCAGGTCGGCACGATCGGCGGCGGTGGACGGAGGCGCTATGGTGCTCAGGGCGGTCTGCACGTTGCCCACGGTTGGCAGCAGGCCGTTGACACGAGCCACTACAGCGTTGTTGGTGGCGTCGACATCCTCAGGCCCGACATAACCGATGGCGCCGGCGGTGGAAGCCACGGTGCTGGCCACGGCGGCGCTGCCGCTGACACCGATCCAGGAAGCTGGCTCGGCACCTGGGTGGGCATTGGCGAAAGTGCTGCTGACGGAGGTGAACACCGACGGGCAACGGTTGTTCAGGTGACGGGTGAGGATTTCCGAGGTACCGCTGCTGCCGGAGCGGTATACCACGCGAACCGGAGTGGTATCGGAGGTGCCGAGCACTTCACCCCAGGTACGGGCGACGCCGTTGTTGGCCGACAAGGCCAGGCACAGTTGCTCGCTGGTCAGGTTCAGGTTGGTGGTGCCAGTCTTGTTGTAAGGAATGGTCACCGAGGTGGCGGCCGACGGGAATTGCAGCAGCGGGCCCCAGTTGTCAGGAGAGGTAGCCGGTACGTCCTGGTGGGCGGTTTTGTAGTTGCTGATTTCAGTGGCGTTGAGAATCGAGTCGCTGCCTGCATAGTCCACAGTGGTACCAGCTGGCAGGGTGGTGGTCAGCGAACCGATGTTGTTGGTCAGCACGGCAGTCTTGCCGGCGCCGCTGCCCACGCCGAAGTAGGGACTGAAACCGGAGTTCAGAACACCCGGAGTGTTGTACAGCTGCTCAGGCAGAGTGGCACCGCCACCCACAACAGCCGCCATCGATTGGGCCGAAGCCAGAGCCGCTACGGCCAGGGAAGCTGCGATCATAGTGCGCTTAAACATGAAGAATCTCCTTTCGTCGTGTGTATACGGAGGTCAATGGTTCTTGCATGACGCCATGGCGCTCAGATCCTCTGCCCTGCTCTAAGAGCGTTGTGCGGGGTGAGGCCATGGGTAAGAAGTTCGCAGTTTCCGGTGACAGATAAAGGAAAAAACCTCGGGAGAAAGACCTTGATTTTCAAAAACTTTCTCGGGTGTTCGGGGGGCTTGGCACGGGCTTTTCAGCGCAGGTGACAGCGAGGTTTCGCGGGGCCTTTTGCCAGCTCACGGGCCGACGCGGCGTGGGTCTTGGGCTGGGGGCGATGGGGGTGGTTGTGCATGACAGAACGAGGAACCCGAGTTCGGCGGGATTGCCGCTCGGGTGGCAGGCCTCGGAGCAGAAAAAAATTGAGACAATCCCTGCTGTTGTTCCTGGCGAACCGCGTGTTCAGGTTTGGCGACGCAGCCTCGCTGCGCTCGGCAGCGGCTACAGGCATTCGCGTCGACAGCAGTTCGGCGCCATGACCGTAGGAGCGAGGCTTGCCCGCGATCCAGGCGACGCGAGTCGTCTGGACGGACGTCATCGCGAGCAAGCTTCGCTCCTACAGAAGCCCCCCTTTTATTGCACCAACTGGTTGATCTCGATGATCGGCAGCAGCACCGCCATGACGATCACCAGCACCACTCCGCCCATGACCACGATCATCAGTGGTTCGAGCAAGGCGGTCATGCCCATGGCGCGGCGTTCGATGTCGCGGGACAGGGTTTGCGCGGCGCGTTCGAGCATGGGTGGCAGGGCGCCGGTTTTTTCGCCGCTGGCGATCAGGTGGATCAGCACCGGCGGGAAGACTTTTTCCACCCGCAGCGCGGCGGCCAGGTTGACGCCTTCGCGGACCTTGGCGGTGGCGTCGCTGACGCTCTGGCTCAGGCGGTCGTTGGACAGGGTCTGGCGCGCCGCTTCGAGGGCGCGTAGCAGCGGCACCCCGGCTCCGCCGAGGATCGCCAGGGTCGAGGCGAAGCGCGCGGTGTTCAGGCCCAGCACGAAGCGCCCGATCAGCGGCAGGCGCAGCACCCGGCTGTGCCAGTTCAAGCGGGCCTGGGGGTTGCGCAGGTACAGGCGCCAGCTCCAGAAACCGCCGGCCAGCACACCGAAACACAACCAGCCCCAGGCGCGAATGAAATCGCTGGCGTTGAGCATCGCCAGGGTCAGCCCCGGCAGGTCCTGGCGCGCCTGGGAGAAGGCGCTGACCACCTGGGGCACCACGTAGCTGAGCAGGAAGATCACGATGCCCACCGAGACCAGCCCGACCACGCCGGGGTAGATAAAGGCGGTGAGGATCTTGCCGCGCAGGGTGTTGCGCTCTTCGATGTAGTCGGCCAGGCGCTCCATGACCTGGGCCAGGTCGCCCGACTCTTCGCCGGCGGCGATCAGCGCCCGGTAGATGTCCGGGAAATCCCGTGGCCGCGCCGCCAGGGCTTCGGCCAGGCGCATGCCGCTGCGCACGTCGGCGCGCACTGCGCTCAGGGTGTGGGCGATGTGCTTGCGTTCGGCCTGCTCCACCGTGGCGCTGAGCGCCGCTTCCAAGGGCAGGCTGGCGCCCAGCAGGCTGGCCAGCTGGCGGGTGGCCCAGGCCAGGTCGTTGTCCGACAGCTTGGCGCTGAACAGGCCGCCGCCACCGGTTTTGGGCGTGTTGCTCTCCACCTGCACCATCAGGGCCGTCAGCCCGCGGCTGCGCAGCACGCCGAAGGCGGCGCTCTGGCTGTCGGCTTCCAGGTGCCCGGACTCGATCTTGCCGAGGGCGTCGGCGGCTTCGTAGCGATAACGGTTCATCAGGCGTCCCGGGTTACGCGAAGGATTTCTTCAGGGGCGGTGGCGCCGCTGCGCACCCAGCGCTCGCCGTCCTCGCGCATGCTGAACATCCCGGCGCGGCGCGCGGCGGCGCGCAGCGCCTGTTCGTCGGCGCCCTGGTGGATCAGGCTGCGAATGTCGTCGTCGATGCAGAACAGCTCGTGGATGCCGGTGCGCCCGCTGTAGCCGACCTGATTGCAGGCCGGGCAGCCCACCGGGCGCCAGGTGCCGGGGGCGGTCGGGTCTTCTTCCTTGCAGTGCGGGCACAGCCGGCGCACCAGGCGCTGGGCCAGCACCCCGAGCATCGACGAGGCCAGCAGGAACGGCTCGACGCCCATGTCGATCAGGCGGTTGACCGCCGACACCGCGTCGTTGGTGTGCAGGGTCGCCAGTACCAGGTGGCCGGTGAGCGAAGCCTGCACGGCGATCTGCGCGGTTTCCAGGTCGCGGATCTCGCCAATCATGATGATGTCCGGGTCCTGGCGCAGGATCGCGCGCAGGGCCAGGGCGAAAGTCATGTCGATCTTGGCGTTGACCTGGATCTGGCTGATGCCCGGCAAGTCATATTCCACCGGGTCTTCGACGGTGAGGATATTGCTGGTGCTGGCGTCCAGCCGCGCCAGAGCGGCGTAGAGGCTGGTGGTCTTGCCGCTGCCGGTGGGGCCGGTGACCAGCACGATGCCGTGGGGCTGGCGGATCAGGTTGTCGAGCTTGCCCAGCACCTGGGGGTCCATCCCTAAGGTTTCCAGTTGCAGGCGCCCGGCCTGTTTATCCAGCAGACGCATCACCACCCGTTCGCCGTGCCCGGTGGGCACCGTGGACACGCGGATATCGATGGGCCGCCCGGCCACGCGCAAGGCGATGCGGCCGTCCTGGGGCAGGCGTTTTTCGGCGATGTCGAGCTGGGCCATGATCTTGATCCGCGACACCAGCGCGCCGTGCAGGGCCTTGCGCGGCGAGACTACGTCACGCAACGTGCCGTCGACCCGGTAGCGCACCACCGAATGGCTTTCATAAGGCTCGATATGGATATCGCTGGCCTCGTCCCGCGCGGCCTGGGTCAGCAAGGCGTTGATCATGCGGATCACCGGCGCGCCGTCCTGGGTGTCCAGCAGGTCGGTGATTTCCGGGATGTCCTGCATCAGGCGATCAAGGTCGACTTCGTTCTCGGCGGCGCCAACCACGGCGGCGGCACTGCCGGTGTCGGAATAGGCGCTGGCCAGCAGGCCGTCGAGTTCTTCGTCGCGCACCCGCTCCAGGCGCGCCGGGCCGAACTGGCGGCGTGCTTCGCTGATCGACCAGCCGGGGGTCGAGGGGCAGACCAGGAGTACGGCGCCCTCCTCGCTGTGGCGCAGGAGGATGCGGTGGGATTTGGCCCAGGCATAAGGGAGTTGTGGGTTCATGGGAGTATCTCCGGGCCTTGGCCTTGGCCGTGTGCATATCCGTTGCTGTGGTCACGGCCACCTAGGGTTCCGCTCTTACAGCGGGGTAGGTGTACATATCCGTTACTGCGGTAACGGCCACTTAGGGTTCCGCCCTTACGGCGGGTCACTTTGGAAAAGCCCCAAAGTAACCAAAGGGCTCTAGCCCCAAGCGTCCGGTCCTCGCTAAGGCTCGGATTCCCTCGCTCCGGTCCTGCTCCGTGGGCCGCCGCCACAGGCCATCCATGGCCTGGGGCGGCTAACTCGGCATCCCTGCCGAGTTGCCCACTGCGCAGAACCTCCACTCGGCCTCCCGACGGGGCAAGAAAATCAAAAGCAACGCGAGGCGACCTGCCGGTCGGCCTGTCTGAGAACACGTTCCCTGTAGCCGCCGTAGGCCATCCGCGGCCTGGGGTGACTAACTCGGCATCCCTGCCGAGTTGCCCACTGCGCAGAACCTCCACTCGGCCTCCCGACGGGGCAAGAAAACCAAAAGCAATGCGAGGCGGCCTACCGGCCGGCCTGGATTTGGCGCTGATCCCTGTAGCTGCTGCAGGCCATCCACGGCCTGGGGTGGCTAATTCGGCATCCTTGTCGAGTTGCCCATTGCGCAGAACCTCTACTTCACCTTCCGACGGGGCAAGAAAATCAAAAGCAATGCGAGGTGGTCTACCGGCCGGCCTGAATTTGGCGCTGATCCCTGTAGCCGCTGCCGAAGGCTGCGATCGGCTGCGAAGCAGACGCAAAACCATGCGCCTCGATCTGCCTGATACACCGCGCCGTCTGGTTTGGCGTGCGCTGCGCGCCCGATCGCAGCCTTCGGCAGCGGCTACAAGAAGCGCGTAAAACGCGCTTAGCTCTTGCTTTTGCTGTGGCTCTCGCTCTTGATCTACCCGCCCCTTTCCCAGAGGCCGAACGCAGGCGTTGCGTAGGGGGTAGCGCGGCAGGGATGCCGCGCTAGCCGCCCCAGGCCATGGATGGCCTGTGGCGGCGGGCCCCCGGAGCAATGCCGGAGTGAGGGCATGCCGAGCCTTAGCGAGGCACCGAATGGAGGGGCGAAGCGCTTTGGTTACTTTGGCGCTCTTCCAAAGTGACCCGCCGTAAGGGCGGAACCCTAAGCCGCCGTGACCGCAGCAACGGATATGTACCCCATCACCCAGCGCACCAGACGCCGGGCGTGTAAACGCAACAAACGAACTCATTGCACCGGCACCGCCCTGATCCTCGCCCTCGGCACCTGCCCCGAACCCGCCCCCGGCGCTGGCGCCGACACCGGCACAACCCCCGGCCCACCCGGCACCCCCTGCTCCGCCGTCGGCAATTGCGGCGCCTGCATATCCGGCATGGCCCAACTGCGGTCCGGCTGCAGGCCGCCCTGGGCGCGGCGCATGAAGTCGTAGCGGTTGAGGGTGATGCTGCGCCCCGCGGCGCTGTCGCGAATGATGTAGGGCCGCAGGAACACCATCAGGTTGGTCTTGTTGGTCGAGCGGCTTTCGTTGCGAAACAGCGCGCCGATCCCGGGGAGGGTCGACAGCCACGGCACCGCGTTGTTGCTCTGGCTGTAGCCATCCTGCAACAGGCCGCCGAGGACCATGATCTGGCCGTCGTCGAGCAAGATGCTGGTGTCGATCGCCCGTTTGTTGGTCACGGTGCCGGCCTGCACCGAGGCGCGCTGGTCGACGCTGCTGACCTCCTGATAGATGTCGAGCTTGACCGTGCCACCTTCGGAAATCTGTGGCCGCACATTCAGCTTCAGGCCCACCTCTTCGCGCTGTACGGTCTGGAACGGGTTATTGCTGTTGCCGCCACCGCCGGTAACGTAGCTGCCGGTGACGAAGGGAATGGTCTGGCCGACGAAGATGCTCGCCGCTTCGTTGTCCAGGGTCAGCAGGTTCGGGGTCGACAGCACGTTGTTCCCGCCCTTGCTCCTCAGGGCCCGGGCCAGCACCTTGAGGTCGAGGATCTTGCCGATCCCGGGGATGTCCACGGTGCCGTTGACCAGGCCGACGTTGAGGCCCTGGGGCAGCACGTCGACGCTGGTCTTGCCATTGAGGTTGAGGCCGCTGCCGCCCAGGTTGGCGCCGCCGATGACGCCGCTGCCCCCCAGGTTGCCGGTCTGCCACTGCACGCCGAATTCGGCGGCGTCGTCTTCGTTGACCTCGACGATCAGGCTTTCGATCACCACCTGGGCGCGGCGCTGGTCGAGCATGTCGATGACTTCCCGCAGGTTGCGGTACAGCGGTTCCGGCGCGGAAATCAGCAAGGTGTTGGTGGTGGCATCGGCCTGGATGGTCACGCCGCCGGCGCTGAAGGCGGTGTTCTGGTCGGACGCCTGGGTGCCGCCCTGGCTACTGCTGGAACTGCCGCCCTGGGCATAACCGCTGCCGGAGCTGCCGCCGCTGAGGCTGGAGCTGCCACTGGTGGAGCTGGTGCTGCCGCTCTGGCCGCTGCTGGAACTGCCGCCCTGGCTCATGCCGCCCATGCTGCCGAGCATGGCCCGTGCGTTGTCGCCGGTGCCGCTGTCGCTCTCGCCGGTGAGCAGGCCGCGCAGGGCCTGGGCCAGCTTGCCGGCCTGGGCGTTGCGCAGGTACACCACGTGCAGGTTGCTCGGGTTGCTCTGGGCATTGTCCAGCTTGTAGATCAGGTTGCGCGCCAGCTCGGTGCGCTCGGGGCTGCCGGTACGGATGATGATCGAGTTGGAACGCGGGTCGCCGACCACGCTGACCTTCTGGGTCGGGTCGGCGCCCTGGGTTTCCAGCAGTTCGGAGACCATGCCGGCGATGTCCACGGCGATGCCGTTCTGCACCGGCACCACGTCGGTGTCCAGGGCACTGGGGATGTCGATGCCTTCGATGATCTGCGCCACCCGGGTGAGGTTCTCGGCGTAGTCGGTGATGACGATGCTGTTGTTGCCCGGGTAGGCGTTGATCGGGTTGTTCGGCGACACGATCGGGCGCAGCACCGGGATCAGGTTCACCGCGTTTTCGTACTGCAGCCGGAAGGTGCGGGTCAGCATGCCGTTGGCCGACGGCTTGCCGGCGTTGTAGATCGGCCCGCCGAGCAGCTTGGCGTCGGCTTCCGGCACCACCTGGGCCACGCCGCCGACATCCACCACGCTGAAGCCCTGCATGCGCAGGGCCGCCAGCAGCATGTCGTAGGCCTGGTGGGCCGGCACTTCGCCTTCGCTGACCAGGGTCAGGTTGCCCTTGACCCGCGGGTCCACCAGGAACTGCTGGCCGGTGGAGCGCGCCAGGGCCCGGACCACGGCCTGGATATCGACGTCGACGAAGTTCAGGCGCACCGGCTGGTCGCCCAGGGGATTGCGCACCACCGTGCTGCTGGCCGCGGGAGCACCGGGCGCGCGTCCCGCACGGCTGATCGGATGCTGGTATTTGGGACGCTGGGTCTGTTGCGCCTGGGCCCTCTCCCGCTCGGCCACCACGTCGCCGCCACTGCGATTGGTCTCGCCCAGGGGCCGCCCCAGTTCGCTGTCCACCAGCAACGGTGGCTGTGGCTCCTTGTTGTTACTGCACGCCGCCAGCGCCAGGGCCAGCGGCCCCAGCAGGAGCAAGGGCAGCGCCTTGCGCGATTGGCGGGCGTAAAAAGAACCTGACCACTTCATGAAGCTTCCTTAGCGCCAAGCGCCTGATCCATGCGAACGGTTCCGGACAGTTTGCCTGCCGTGCCATCGATGTCGGCCGCCCCTGCGCGTTGCAGGCGGGCCTCTACCACTTCCAGGGAAAACTGCCGGGGATTGCCCAGCAGCCAACCGACCACGGCATCCGCCGGGGCCTCTTGAAAACTCAAGTGCCAGGCCTGGGACTCGCCCTCGCCCGCCAGCTGCAACTGGTACAGCCCCTGCAGGCCGGCGGCATCCAGGGTCTGGCGCAAGGACTGCTCCAGGCTCTGCCCCGCCTCGCCGCCACGGGGCCCGCCGGCCTGGTGCAGCACCAGTTCCAGGGCTTCGGACTGGGAGCGCAGCTTGGGGATCTCGGCCTGCCAGTAATCGATCTTTTTCAGCGCCGGCTCGATCAGCACCAGCCACACCAGCAGGCCGCCCAGTACCGCCGCCGCGCCGGCCAGCAGGCGTTTCTCGCGCAGGGCCAGGCCGTTCCAGTACAGCTGTGCCTGGGCGGCCTGGCGCTGCCAGCGCTGGCGGTAATGGCTGAGGTTCAGCTTATTCATCCTCGTCTTCCTCGCTGTCGTCGGCTTCCATCGGCACCGCGCCGGTCGCCATGCCTGTGGCCGCACGCAGGGTCCAGCCCTGGTCGCCGGGGCTGGCTTCGAGCCCGGCCTGGGTCAGCAGGCCCTGCCAGCCGCTGTCGGGTGCGGGGACGCGGGTGTCGCTGAGCAGGCTCAGCTGCAACTCGCCGTTCTGGTAATTCAGTTGCTCGACCCCGCCAATCACGAAAGGCATGGCGTTGCTCGCCTGCTGCACCAGGCTGTTGAAGCTTTGCGGGGCGTCGCCGCTGGCCCCGCTCTGGCGCGCCGCCAGTTGCTGACGCGCCTGTTGCAGGGGGTTGAGGATCACCGGCAATTCCGGGAACACCTGCTGCACCCGTTGGCTCATCTGCGCCTTGAGCTGCTGGCCCTGGGCCGCCTGGCGCGCGGCGTAGAGGTTCAGGCCCAGGGTCCAGACCATCAGCGCCACCGCGCACAGCGCCGCGGCACGGCCCCAGCCCTGTTGGCGAGCGCTGTTGTTCTGCACCCCACCATGCAGGCCCCAGGCGGGTGCCTGGCCGGTCCAGCGACAGCTGTCCGGCAGTTGCTCCAGCGCCCCTTGCGGGGCCGCCTCGCCCACCCATTGCAACCCGGCGCCATTGGCCAGCAGGGCCTGCAAGGCGTCTTCCGGCAGCGGTTGCACGCTGCCCTGCTGCGGGCTGTGGCGCAGCAACAGGTGCTGGTCCTGCAGGCAGGCGGTCAACTGGCCCGCCGCCGGCACCGGCAAGGCATAGGGCGCCGGGTACAGGCCGCGCAGTTTCAGGCCGGCCTGCTCCAGCACCTGGCCCAGCCGCGCCAGCGCTTCGCGTGGCAACCAGCTGATGTGCACCTGGCCGTCGCTGTCGCGCGGGCTGTGGGCCACGTACAGGCTGTCACTGTGGCCGAGAATCAGCGCCTGGGCGGCGCAGGCCACCGCCGCGCTGACCTTGGCCGGGGCCAGGGCCGGCAGCTCGATGCTCGCCAGCAGGCTGTCCTCGGGGTGCAGGAAACACTCCACGGCCGGCGCCTTGGGCACCTGCCCCAACTGCATCAGGCTGGCTTCGCCGGCTTCCTGGACCTGGCCTTCCTTAACCTGGAGCCGGGCAAAGCTCACCCGGCTCTCGGCCGTCAGTGTGTGCAAGGGCGGCAGGCTGACGCGCAAGCGGCTCATACGCCCACCCGCGACCAGATCACCCGCGGCATGTTGTCTTCGCTGCGGTGCAGCAAGGCCAGCAGCTTGACCCGGCGCCGCTCGCCGCGGGCCTGGCCTTGCAGGCGGAACCACTCGCTGGTGATGCCGACCCGCACCGCGTCCGCCGGTACCTGCGGCATGCGCAGGCGGTTGATAAAGTCGCCCTGATTGATGAACCACTGGCCGCTGTCGCGCTCGGCGATCAGCGCCTTGGCCCGCGGCAGCGCCAGCCCTGGCACGGTCGCGGCGAGCACTTCGGCGCTGGCGGTATTGCCGTTGACCCAGGTATTGGCCGGCAGGATGGTGACAAAGGGTTCCAGGCGCGCCAGCAGCTTTTCATCGACGCCGTTCACCCCCAGCAGGTCGTCGAGGCTGCGCAGCATCGGCTGCTTGGCCAGCAGCGGCTTGCGCGCGGCCTCGGGCGAGGTATCGCGACCGCTGTGGAAACCGCTATTAGCCTGCGACGCCGTGCCTTCCGGGCTCAACAGCCGTGGGTAGGAGGCGATCACCCGCTGGCTGATACGCTGACCCAAGGTCGCGTTGACCCCCAGCAGCTCGCACAGGCGCTGGAAATTCTCTATCTGCAACGGGTCGAGGCGGTCGTTGGCCAGCAGGTTGCGCAGGTTGAACTTGCTCTGTTCGTCCTCCAGCCGGCCTTCGAACGGTCCGGCGCCCGGGCCCAGGGCCGCGAGCTGGATCGGCCGCGCCCAGTTCTGGTCGAGGCGGGTCAGCACGTCGCGCTGGCGGTCTTCCCACAGGCGCTGGCGGCTGACCTCCATGCCGCCCTGCAGCTGCCAGCTGCCCTGGACCCGCAGTTGCTCGCTTTCCAGCCCGCGGGTGAACAGGGTCTGGCGGGTCAGCATGCCGCCGGCGATCACCGCCACCACGGCGGCGATCAACAAGGCGCTGATAATGGCCATGCCACGCTGTTTCGCCGCTGTCGGCGAACGGGCTGTCATGGCGGCGCTTACAACTGCCAGGAGCCGATATCGGCATTCACGCCGTCACCGTCTGGCTGGCCGTCGGCCCCCAGGGAGAACACATCCACTTCGCCGTTGGCCCCCGGGTTCAGGTAATGGTAAGGACGGCCCCAGGGGTCGTTGGGCAGGCGTTCCAGGTAGGAGCGCCAGTTGCTGTTCTTGGCATCCGCCGGGCGCTCCACCAGCACTTTCAGGCCCTGGTTCATGCTCGGGTAGGTGCCGTGGTCGAGGCGATAGAGCTTGAGGGCCTGCATCAGCCCACCGATATCCTGCTTGGCCGCAGTGGCCCGGGCCTGGTCCGGACGGTCGAGCACCTTGGGCACCACCATCGCGGCCAGGATCCCGAGAATGACCACCACCACCATGATCTCGATCAGGGTGAAACCGCCCTGGCCGCGCGGGCGACGGGGCTGGCGGCGGGGCTGAAGATGAGGCTGGGGGTGTGACGTGAAGCGCACGACATCCATCTCGACGTTCCTTGGCTTGATTTCGATTCGTCGCGCAGTGTTGCAAGAAAATATGTCAGTGATATTGACGTTGCTCGGGAGTGACCGTAGCCAATCGGTCAAATTTGCCGGTTAGGCTGCAAGCCTTCCTTTGCGCCACGAGACGTCCATGCCGCGGCCACGCCAGCCACTCCCCCAACGACCCGCCAGACGGCCAGCCACCCGACAACGGGGTTTCACCCTGATCGAGGTGCTGGTGGCGCTGGCGATCATTGCCGTGGCCATGTCGGCGGCGATCCGCGTGGCCGGGTTGATGACCCAGAGCAACGGTTTGCTGCGGGATAAATCCATCGCCCTGCTGGCGGCCCAGTCGCGCCTGGCGGAACTGCGCCTGGAAGGCCGCCTGCCGCCTGGGACCAAGAACATCGAGTGCGACCAGGGCCGGCTCAAGCTGCGTTGCGAGCAGAACATCGCCCCCAGCCCCGATCCGCGACTGTCCAGGGTCAGCGTGCTGGTCCTCGACCGCAGCCGCGAGGCCCCGCCCCTGGCGCGCCTGGACACCCTGGTCGCGCGGGTGCCGAAGAATTCCAATCGTTAAGGCGTAACCCTGTAGGAGCAGCCGGTCGACGCTCGATTGCTCGCGATGGACCTGAGAGCGCCGCGTTCATCCAATCCACACGCGTTATCGTTAACGTCCATCGCGAGCAAGCTCGCTCCTACAAGGGCCCCGCTACTATCAGGAATCTGTTTAACCAGGCACTTTTCGACAGGGTCGTCACTGGCGGATCAGCACCGGCAACGCCGGGCTCTCCGGCAACTTGCTGACATCCAGCCGCGAGCGCTCGCCGCCGCGTTCGATCACCACCCCGTCGCCCTCGATGGCCACCAGCTGCACGCCCTGGGCCAGGCGCTCGCCCACCAGGAAGCTGCGCGGCGGCGCGTCGTTGAGGCTGAGAATCGCCACCGCGCCGCGGGGGCTGGCCATCAGCCCGGTGACCTTGATGTCCAGCGCCAGCGGCTGGTTGGAAAACCACTGCTGCGCCGGGCTCTGGGCCTGGGCGGCCAGGGCTTGCGGCGGCGCCTGCGGGGTGCGCGACTCGGCGGGGGTCAGCAGCAGCGACGACCAGGTCGCCACCCCGGCCACGATCGCCAGCAGGGCCACGGACTGCACCAGCTGCGGCGGGGAAAATCGATGGACGAATGCCATGGCAAAGACCTCCTGTTTGTCCGTCTTCGCAGCCTAGCGCGCAATGGTCACGTTTTTATTTCACATTCACCCGGCAGGATGAAAAGCGACGCACAGGAGGCGTGCCCCATGACCCCGTCCCGACAACAGGGCTTCACCCTGATCGAGCTGATGGTGGTGCTGGTGATCATCGGGATCGCCAGCGCCGCCATCAGCCTGAGCATCCGCCCCGACCCGCTGCAGGGCCTGCGCAAGGACGCCGAGCGCCTGGCCCAGTTGCTCCAGGTGGCCCAGGCCGAGGCGCGGGTGGATGGCCGCCCCATCAGCTGGCGGGCGGATGCCAAGGGCTTCGCCTTCAGCCGGCCCAGCGACGACGGCCGCGGCCTCGACCAGTTCAAGGACGACCCGCAGCTGCGCCCGCGGCCCTGGGAAAGTTCGTCGATCAAAGTGCGCATCGAGCCCGGCCCGCGGCTGGTGCTCAACGCCGAATGGATAGACACACCGCTGCAGGTGCAACTGTCCGACGGCCGGCACAGCCTGACGGTGCAACGCACCGCCACCGGCGTGGTGCGGGTGGTGGCGCTGCCATGAGGACCCGGATCAACCAGCGGCAAGGCGGCTTTACCCTGATCGAGGTGATGGTGGCGATCCTGCTGATGGCGGTGGTCAGCGTGATCGCCTGGCGCGGGCTGGACAGCGTCAGCCGGGCCGACAGCCATTTGCAGGCCAGCAGCGAGCAGACCGAGGAGCTGCTGCGCACCCTGCACCAGCTGGAACGGGACGTGGCGCTGCGGGCCAGCGTGGAATTGATGGAGCCGGTGCCGGCGGGAAGCGACGCCGAAGCCAGCGATGTGCCGGCGGCCCTGACCGTGCGCAGCGCCGACAGCGGCACCTTCCGCCTGGATGTGATCCGCACCGCGGCGACGCCCGGCGAGGGCCTGCAACGGGTGCGCTGGTGGCTCAAGGGCGACACCCTGTACCGCGCGGCGGCGCCGGCCCGCGACCGTTACCCGCTGCCCGCGCCGAAAAACGGCGTGGCGGTGCTGGAGCACGTCAGCGACTTGCAGCTGCGGGTCTGGGATCGGGACAAGGGCTGGCGCCAGCTCAGCGGCAACCGCAAGGAAAACCCACCGGGCCTGGAAATCCGCCTGGTGCGCCAGACGCCCCAGGGTGAGGAGCGTTATCGCCAGGTGCTGGGGCCGTTGGAGTAATTGCCGCATCGGGCTGGATGCCGGACCTGTAGCCGCTGCCGAGCGCAGCGAGGCTGCGATCGGCCGCGCAGCGGCCGCTAATCAGGCGACGCGGTGTTTCAGGCAGATTCAGTCCTCAGGTTTTGCGAGGACTTCGTCGGAATGCCGCCCACCTCGATCGCAGCCTCGCTACGCTCGGCAGCGGCTACGCAACAGCTACGCAGCGGCAACGGGGCATTTGGGTCGACGGCGATTCTGTAGGAGCGAGGCTTGCCCGCGATAGCGTTCGTTCAGGCAACCCGCGTTGCCTGGATCGCGGGCAAGCCTCGCTCCTACGGGTTTTGTGCTTCAGCTCAACAGCACCACACCGCCCGGCAACTCAGTGCATTTGGCCCCGTAGGCGTCGCGGATCAGCAGGGCCACGCCGGCCAGCTGGTTGAGGTTGAAACGCGCCTGCACCTTGCGCTTGCCCAGCTCGGCATTGAGCAGTACCAGCATGCCCGGGCGGTAGCGGTTGATCTCGTCGATCACCGTGTTGAGGGTGGCGTTGTCGAACACCAGCACCTGCTCGCGCCAGGCGATCACCGCCGTCGGGTCCACGGCCGTCGGCTCGCCGACCTGGCGGCTGTCGTAGGTCAGCTGGCGGCCGCTGTCCAGACGGATCAACCGGCCCGCGACCTCGACCTGCAGCGCGCCATCGATGCAGGTCACGCAGACGCTGTGATTGATATTGCGCACGTTGAAGCGCGCCTGTGATGCGCTCAGCCAGCCGTTGCCGGCCTGGACCCGCACCGGCAGCGCGCCCTGGCTCGACACCTCGACCTCGCCTTCGAGCAGTTCGATGCCCTGCCCGCCTTGCGCCAGCTCGCGCCGGCTGATGCGGGTCTGGGTGTTGAGCTCCAGGCTCAACCCGTCCTCCAGTTCGACCCGGCGTTGCTCGCCGACCTCGGTGCGGTAGTCGGCGCTCAGCCCGGCAAAACCGCCGGGCACCGAGACCCGCACCGCCACCAGCGCCACCGAGGCCGCCAGCGCCCCGCCGAGAAAGGCCCGACGCCCGAAGCGCCGCGGTTGGGTCTGCTGCTGGCATTGTTCGGCGGCCGGTTTCAGGCTGTGCCACAGCAACTTGGCCTGCTCGAAGGCCTCGGCATGCTGCGGGCTCTGCGCGCACCACTGCTGCAAGGCCCGGGCGTCGGCCGCGGTGGCCCGCCCCGAGGTCAACAGGAGCAGCCAGTCCTGGGCCTCGTTGCGCAGCCGGTGGTCCGGTGTCGCCCGAGAAGTGGAGATGCTAAAGATGTTCAAGCGTGCGGGTACTCACGGATTAATCGGGGCCTTTAGTGACTAGGACGGTTTTCCGGCGCCGGGACCGAACCGCTGAATCACTTTTCTTTCAAGGCGCGAGGCGCAGTGGCCCAGGGCCGCCTTGATTTCCTTCTCGACCATCCGTGTCGAAATGCCGAAGCGCTGGGAGATTTCCAGGTGCGGCGCCTCCTCCAGGCGCGCGGCGATAAAGATCTTGCGCCGGCGCGCCGGCAGTTCGTAGAGCGCCTTGAGCAGCGACTGGATTTCCTTCTGCCCGCCCACCACCCGCGACGGATCCAGGGCCTCGTCGCTGATCTGCAGCAGTTCCTCGACCTCGCTGCCGGTGAGCAGCCGGGCATCGGCCTGGCGGCGGTCGGCGGCGATGTTCAGGGCCATGCGGTAGAGGTAGGCATTGGGCTGGGCCAGGTTCGGCGGCTCTTCCATGCGGTCGACCCGCAGGTAGGTTTCGTGCAGCACATCGTTGGCCAGGTCTTCCGAGCCCAGGCGCCGGCGCAGACGCACCTTGAAGTCGTCGTAGGAGGTCAGGAACAGCCTGACCATCGCACTGTGCCCGGTATTCTTCATCCCCCGGAGGCTCCTTGGCGTTGTCTGCAATCCATGCGTTTTCCTGCGCTGTCGGGTATCAGGAGCAAGGTCACTGGCTGGCGCAGCGAACTCGGTGCGGGCCGCTCGACCCAGGTCTCGCTCAGGCTCTGCACCAGCGCCTCGTCGCGCCGCAGATCGCCGGTGGTGGTAACCAGGCGGCTGTGCTCGATATGCCCGCCACGGTCGATCCACAGTTGCAGCACCGCCCGATAGCGACCCGGCCGGGTCAGTTCCGAACGGCACAGGCCGGCCTCCACCGCGCGTTGCAGGGCACTGGCGAAACTGTCGCTGGCCCAGGCCCCGGCGTTGCCGCCCGCGCCCTTGGGGGCAGGCGCATCGCTGAGCTGGGCGACTTGCAGGGTAAAGGCATCGGAACGGGCGTAACGGGCCATCAAACCACTTCCTGTCAGCAGGCGACTCAGGGCATCCCGGGCGCTGTAGCGCCCCTGGACCCGTACCGAGCGGCGCCCTCGGGTCAGCTCGCGATCCACCAGCACCGCCATCCCGGTCGAGCGGCTGAACAGTTCCAGCGCTTCGGCCAGGTCTTGCGCGGCGATGTCCAGGTCCAGCAGCCGGTGCGAATCCACCATCGGCGGCGCAGATGGCGCCGCCCACAACCCGCCGCAGGCAGCCAGCGCCAACAGCAGCGCAAGCCCCCAGCGCGCGAACCCCACGTGAAAGAAAGACCGATACCCGACCTTTGCTCGGCGTCGCTGCACGGCTGACCTGTCCCTGAAAACCGTCATCCTGAGGCCAGTTTATGAATCTGGTGTTACGGCACCCGCAAAAAAACCATCACTTTTTCGCCACCCGCCTTGCTCTACACTCAAGGACCGCAACGGCCCCTCCCGGGCCCGCCAGGAGGCCCCGATGAAACAGCTTTGCACCCTTGTCGCCAGCCTGATGCTCGGCGCCCTGCCGCTGGCCGGCCACGCCGCCACGCCGGTCGAGGCGCCCGCCACGGCTCCTGGCAAAGCGCCCACAGAGGGTTGTGTCGATGTCAGCGTGGGTGGCTACAAGGCCCCGGACTACGGCTGCCTGAGCAAGCAGATGGGCAACAACCCCGACGGCGCCAGGGCCGAGCAGAAGAACCAGAAAGCCATGCAGGTGCCGATCCACAAGCGCCCGCCAAACCAGATGGGCCTGTCCACCCCGGCGGCCACCAGCACGCGGATGGGCAATACCTTCGGCACTTCGGTGAAGCCGCAGCGGCCTTGAGGTTGCGTGTTGTCTGTTCGGGCCCTATCGCGGGCAAGCCTCGCTCCTACGGGGGCACCATCAGCCTCTGTAGGAGCGAAGCTTGCTCGCGATAGACGGCGCAGCCGTCGTTGCTGCGGTTACACCCCCGCCCACTGCCGCGCCACCATCTCCAGCTCCGCTCTTGCCCGTTCCAGGGCTTGCTCGCGGGCTTCGGGGTTGGCGAATTGCAGCGGCTGGGCATCGACGAACAGCGGGTTCTGCACACCGATAAAGGCAAAGGCGGCCTTCAGCGCCGGGGTCAGCGCGTCCATCCAGGCCATGGGATTGCCCGGGCGCAGGTCGGCGCCACGGCTGGTGAGGAACAGCACCTTCTGCCGGGTCAGCTGGCCGACGATGCCGTCCGGGGTATTGAGGTAGGTCAGCTCGGTGCGGGTGATGCTGTCGATAAAGGCCTTGAATGTCGAAGGCATCGACCAGTTGTACATCGGCATGGCGAACAGGCAGGCATCGGCGTCCATCACCCGCTGGCACAAGGCATCCGAGGCCGCCAGGGTCTGGCGCATCTGCGGCGTGCGGGCATTGGGAGCGGTGTAGGTGGCGATGGCGAAGGCCTCGCTGACGTGGGGCGGCGTATCCACCGCCAGGTCCAGGTAGTCGATCTCCAGGTCGACGCCCTGGCCTTGCAGCCGTTCGATGAAGTAGCGGCCCAGGGCCCGGGAGTTGGAGCGTTCACCTTTGGAGCTGGCATCGACGTGCAGCAGTTTCATTGAGCATTACCTTGCTTGGGTTGAAAGATATCTGGGCTAAACGCTGGGCTGTTGGCGGAACGCCACGGCGAGGCGGTTCCAGCAGTTGATGGCGGCCACCGCGACGGTCAGGTCGACCAGCTCGCGCTCGCTGAACTGGCCACGCACCGCCTGGAACAACTCATCCGGCACCGCGGCGTCGGTCAACAGGGTCACCGACTCGCTCCAGGCCAGGGCCGAGCGTTCCCGCGGGCTGAACAACCCCGAGTCGCGCCATACGCTCAGGGCGTACAGGCGCCGCTCGCTCTCGCCGTTCTGGCGCGCCTGCACCGCGTGCATGTCGGTGCAGAACGCGCAGTGATTGAGTTGCGAGACGCGGATCTTGATCAGCTCCAGCAGCGGCTTCTCGATGGACAGGCCGAAGGTTTCTGCCTCGAGCATCAACAGGCCCTTGAGGGCTTCCGGCGAGGCGCTGTAGTAGTCCAGGCGGGGTTCCATCGGGGTCACCGTAAGCGTGCGTTTGTGTTCTTCCTAGCCTAAGGGCCGTGCTGGGCTGTCCCTATAGCCAATCCGCGGGTTTATCGGCAGTCCACCGGACCTGTGTCGGACTTGATCCCGCCGAAGCCCTGCGGGCTTATCGCAGCCTGCGGCAGCGGCTACACCGCCCGGTCCGAAGGCAGCGTCGCACCCTGTAGCCGCTGCCGAAGGCTGCGATCGCGTACGCAGTACGCGCCAGGATCTCAGGCCAATCCCGATACCAGGCTGCTACACCAAACCCGGCCGGGCGGGTAATCTGGCGGGCACTGATCGTTTTGGAATGTCATCGATGGAACTGCATGTCGTCATCAACGGGCGCAAGGACCTGGCCGACCAGCTGTATCGGCAACTGCGCGACGCCATCGAATCCGGGCGACTGGCGGCGGGCGCCCAGTTGCCGCCGAGCCGCCTGCTGGCCGAGCAACTGGGAATCTCGCGCAAGACGGTGTCGGACACCTACAGCCTGCTGACCTACGAGAACTTCCTGATCGGCAGGATCGGCCGCGGCACCTTCGTCAATGCCCGGCCGGTGAAAGCCGAAGCCAAGCAGAGCGCCGCCGACCTGGCCTGCGCGCAGAGCCTGGAAAAATGGCGCGAGCTGCCCTCGCCCCTGCGCCATCCGACCCTGGAAGGCACCTCGCGCTACGAGTTCATCGGCGGCGCCACCAGCCGCAATCAGTTCCCCCAGGAAGAATGGCGGCGCTGCACCCAGGACGCTTTGCGGCGGATCGCCCAGAGCGGCGGCTTCTACAGCCAGCCGGAAGGCCTGCCGGCGCTGCGCAGCGCGATTGCCGGACATGTGTCGTTCTCCCGCGGCGTGGTCTGCAGCGACGCCGACATCCTGGTCTGCAACGGTGCGCAACAGGCCCTGGACCTGATTGCCCGGGTGGTGCTGGAACCCGGCAGCCTGGTGGCCATGGAAGACCCCGGCTACACCCCGGCACGCCTGCTGTTCAGCGCCCAGGGCGCGACGGTGATCGGCGTGCCGGTGGATGATGAAGGCATCCAGGTCGAGCGGATTCCCGACGGCGTGCGGCTGATCTACGTCACCCCGTCCCACCAGTTCCCGCTGGGCATGCCCATGAGCCAGGCGCGCCGCGAGGCCCTGCTGGAGCGGGCGCGGCAGCTGGGGGCGATCGTCATCGAGGACGATTACGACAGCGAGTTCCGCTACGAGGGGCGGCCCACCGACTCCCTGCAAAGCCTGGATAAGCGTGGCGTGGTGGCCTATGTCGGGACCTTCTCCAAGACCATGCTGCCGCAGCTGCGCCTGGGCTACGCGGTACTGCCGCCGGCGATTCTCGGCGCGGTGATCAAGGCCAAGCGCCTCACCGACTGCCACACCTCGACCCTGCCGCAATGGGCGCTGGCCAAGTTCATCGCCGAGGGTTACCTGCTCAAGCACATCCGCCGCTGCCACACGGTGTACGCCGGGCGCCGCGAGCGCATCCTGCGGCGCCTGAACGGCGACCTCTCGCCCTGGCTGCAAGCGGTGCCGTCCACCGCCGGCTTCCACATGGCGGCACTGTGCAAGGTGCCGGTGAACATCCCGCTGCTGCTGGAGCTGGCGAAGAAGGTCGAGGTCGGGCTCTACCCGCTGCACGGCTTCTATGATCAGGAGCCGGCCAGGGACGGGCTGTTCATCGGCTTTGGCGCCATCGAGACCCTGGACATCGACCCGGCCCTGGACAAGGTCCGTGACATCCTGCAACAGATTGCCTGATTGGCCCCGGGCTTTTCCCGGGGATTGGTTATTTTCGTTGCAATCTCCTGGCCTTATTCTGAGCCTCCAGCAAACGCCGTGACTGCAACTGCGATCTTGAGACCCTGCACCTGCTACGTCGCAGTGCCGCCCAAGCCGATCGCAGCCTGCGGCAGCGGCTACAGGTCGTGGAGGGTTCGAGATGTCCAGTCCAGCCATCAATATCGTGCAGATCCGAGCCGCCCAAGGCCGTTCGGATGAACTTGACCAGCATTTGACAACACTCCTCGCCGCCCTGCGCGAGGCCCCGGGTTGCCTGGAGTACACCGCTCGCCGCAGCGTCGAGGATCCCCGGCATTGGACCGTGCGCGGCCAGTGGCGCTCGGCGGCCGAGATGCAGGCGCATTTCCATCTGCCGGCGGCCCAGGGCTTCATCGACCTGCTGGCCAGCCGCCTGGCCTGCGCCCTCGACTTCGAACACTGAGGCATTGGTCTGCGCTTCTTTGCCGGGATTGGTTATAGGCCGGTCGCGCCAGCGGGCTTACCTTGAGTCGGCCCCTTTCGCACCGGAGAAACCGACCATGAAGAAGACCCTCGCTGCCCTGACCTGCGCCCTCGCCGGCCTGACCCTGCTCACCTCCCTGGGCGCCGCCGCCCATGACCCGGAGTACGGCCAGGAGAAACTCAAGATCCTCCAGGAACATGCTCTGAGCAACCTGCCGGGCAAGACCGCGCTGATGCTCACTGTCGACTACGCGCCGGGCCAGGCCACGGTGCCACACATGCACAAGGGCGCGGCCCTGGCCTATGTGCTCGAAGGCGAGATCACCTCGCGGGTCAACGACGAGCCGGCCATCACCTACAAGGCGGGCGAATCCTGGTACGAACCGGCCGGCTCGCAGCACCCGGTGTCGGCCAACGCCAGCACCAGCAAACCAGCCAGGCTGCTGGTGTTCGTGCTCAAGGACACCAAGGATGAGGTGCTGACGCCGTTGAAGCAGTAAGCGCCTGGCCGCTGCGCGGAGTACATTTTTTCTGTAGGAGCGAGGCTTGCCCGCGATGACGTCAGTACAAACAGCACAAGGCCAAGCCGATAAAAAGGCGTCTGGCCGCTGCGCGGATCGCGAGCAAGCTTCGCTCCTACAGAAGCCGCGTTTTTTTGTAGCCGCTGCTGCAGGACCTTGAGCCCCTTGCGAGCGTTCCGCTCGATCCTAGCCTGCGGCAGCGGCTACAACATTTCGCGAGACCATAAAAAAGCCCCGTATCTCGCGATACGGGGCTTTTTCATTTAGCGCTCGATCAGGCCGCCGCTACAAGGCCCGATTGACCGCTCATGGCCAGGTCCAGCAATTCGCGGTTGGCCACTGCGTACATGGCGTAGTCGGTGCCGCTGGCGGCACGGATTTCCACCAGCATCGCGCGCCAGCGCTCGACCATGCTCTGGTTCTGCTCCAGCCACAGGGCCACGCGGGCTTCCATGTCTTCTGGCGCGTCGGCCATTTGCAGGACCGAGATGGTGATCGCCCGCTGCTGCCAGTCCACGTCGTCGCGGAAGGCTTCGCGTGCCTGGGCCTGCCAGTTGTTGGCCACCGGCAGATCGCTGATCTGCTGCAGGTACCACGGCAGGTCCAGGGCGCTGCCCACGGCGAAGTAGGCCTTGGCCACATCGGCGGCGTCGTGCCCGGTGACATCCGCGGCCTCGATGATCGGCAACAGGGTGTACAGGTGAGTGGTACCTGCCACCATGCGCGCCAACAGCTCGGGCACGCCGGCTTCGACGTAGGCGGTGTAGCGGGTCTGCCAGCCTTCGCGGGTCGGGCCTTCCAGCAGTTCGTCGAGCTTGAGGCCCAACGCCGCCAGGTGCGGACCGAAGTGCGCGACGTCACGCGCGGCATCCTGCTCGTTGCGGCGACTGCGCAGGAACCAGCGGGTGGCACGACGACCAAGGCGCATCAGCTCGTCCATCAGCTCCAGCTGCACCTGGGCCGAGACCTGGTGGTCCAGGGCCTCGATCTGGCGGAACCAGTGCGGGAGATGGAAGATGTCACGCACAATCACATAAGCACCGGCCACGTTAGCCGGGCTCATGCCAGTGGACTCCTTCAGGCGTTGCACGAAGGTGATGCCCATGTGGTTGACCAGGTCGTTGGCGATCTGGGTGCTGACGATCTCGCGCTTCAGGCGGTGACGACGCATGGCTTCGGCGAACTTGCTGACCAGGGTCGGCGGGAACGCGGTTTCCATGTCGCGGGTCAGGTAGTCGTCGTCCGGTACCAGGGAGTTGAGCAGCTGTTCCTTGAGGTCGATCTTGCTGTAGGAGATCAGCACCGACAGTTCCGGACGGGTCAACCCGTGGCCGGCGGCGACGCGCTCGTTGAGCTGCTCTTCCGACGGCAGGAACTCGATGGCGCGATCCAGCTTGCCACGGCCTTCCAGGTCGCTCATCAGGCGCTTGTACTCGGCGATCCGCGCAAAGGCGCGACGGGCCGCCAGGGACAGGGCCTGGGTCTGCTTGTAGTTGTTGCCCAACACCAGGCCACCGACTTCGTCGGTCATGCTCGCCAGCAACTGGTTGCGTTGCTTGTCGGTCATGTCGCCGGCATGCACCACTTCGTTGAGCAGGATCTTGATGTTCACTTCGTGGTCGGAGCAGTCCACGCCACCGGCGTTGTCGATGAAGTCGGTGTTGGAACCGCCGCCATTGAGGCCGAACTCCACACGACCCAGCTGGGTCATGCCGAGGTTGCCGCCCTCGCCCACCACCTTGCAGCGCAGCTCGTTGCCGTTGACCCGCAGTGCATCGTTGGCCTTGTCGCCGACATCGGCGTGGCTTTCGCTGCTGGCTTTCACATAAGTACCGATACCGCCGTTCCACAACAGGTCCACCGGCGCCTTGAGCAAGGCGTTGAGCAGCTCGGTCGGGGTCAGCTTGTCGGCCTGGATGTCGAAGCGTTCTTTCATCTGCGCCGAGATGGCGATGCTCTTCGCGCTGCGCGAGAAGATGCCGCCGCCTTCGGACATGATGCTGGTGTCGTAGTCGCTCCAGGCCGAGCGCGGCAGGTCGAACAGGCGCTGGCGTTCAGCGAAGCTGGTGGCCGGATCCGGGTTCGGGTCGATGAAGATGTGCATGTGGTTGAAGGCCGCGACCAGTTGCAGCTTGTCGGACATCAGCAAGCCGTTGCCGAACACGTCGCCGGCCATGTCGCCGACGCCTACCACGGTGATGCTGTCTTGCTGGACATTGATGCCGCGCTCGCGGAAGTGGCGCTGCACGCCGACCCACGCGCCCTTGGCGGTGATACCCATCTTCTTGTGGTCGTAGCCGGCGGAACCGCCGGAAGCGAACGCGTCGCCCAGCCAGAAGCCGTAGTCGATGGCGATGCCGTTGGCGATGTCGGAGAAGGTCGCGGTGCCCTTGTCCGCCGCCACCACCAGGTACGGGTCATCGTCGTCGTGACGCACCACGTTGGCCGGCGGCACCAAGGCGCCGTCCTTCAGGTTGTCGGTGATGTCCAGCAGGCCGGAGATGAAGATGCGGTAGCAGGCGATACCCTCGGCCGCGATCTCGTCCCGGCTGCCGCCCAGCGGCAGGCGACGCGGCAGGAAGCCGCCCTTGGCGCCCACCGGCACGATCACCGAGTTCTTCACTTGCTGGGCTTTTACCAGGCCCAGGACTTCGGTACGGAAGTCTTCTTCACGGTCGGACCAACGCAGGCCGCCGCGAGCGACGTTGCCGAAGCGCAGGTGCACGCCTTCGACACGCGGCGAGTAGACGAAGATCTCGAACTTCGGCACCGGCTTGGGCAGCTCGGGAATCAAGTGCGGGTTGAACTTGAAGCTGAAGTACGACTTGTTATGGCCGTTGGCGTCGGTCTGGTAGAAGTTGGTCCGCAGGGTGGCCTTGATCAGGTCCAGGTAGCGACGCAGGATGCGGTCTTCGTTGAGCACCTGGACGTCGTCCAGGGCGGTGAGGATCGCGTGCTCCAGGCGTTGCTGCTTGTCTTCCAGGTCGTCGCCGGTGAGCTTGCGCGCCAGGTAGAAGCGGGTCTTGAACAACCGGGTCAGCTCGCGGGCGATATCGGTGTGGTTGTTCAGGGTGCTGGCGATGTAACCCAGGTCGAAGCCCAGGCGGATCTGCTTCAGGTAACGGGCGTAGGCACGCAGCAGCGCGACGTCGCGCCATGGCAAGCCGGCGGTCAGCACCAGACGGTTGAACGCATCGTTCTCGGCATCGCCACGGACGATGTGGACGAAGGCGTCCTGCAGCGTGTCGTTGAGCTGCTGGATATCCAGGTTCAGGCCTTCGGCCGCGGTGAAGGCGAAGTCGTGGATCCAGAACTCACGGCCGCTGGCGTGACGCAGGCGATACGGGAACTCGCCGAGCACGCGCAGGCCGAGGTTTTCCAGGATCGGCAGCACGTCGGACAGCGCCAGCGGGGTGTCGGCGTGGTACAGCTTGCAGTGCAGCAGCGGCTGGCTGGTGGACTGGGTCAGCGGCTGGTAGAAGCTCATCACCAGCGGGTTGGCCTCGGACAGGCTCAACAGGTGCTGCATGTCGACCACCGCCGAATGCGCGGCGAAGCGCTCGCGGTAGCCGGCCGGGAAACCCTTCGGGAAGTCGGCCAGGACGTTGGTGCCGTGGGCTTCGCCGAAGCTTTCGACGGTCAGTGCGGCGTAGTCGTCCTGCCAACTGCGGCAGGCCTGCACCACTTCTTTTTCCAGCAGCAGCGGGTCGATGTCGATGCGGTTCTTCGGGTCGACCCGCAGGATCAGTTGCACGCGCGCCAGCACGGACTCGGAGAAGAAGGTCCAGAACTCGCAGTCGGTGGCCTTCAGGCGATCCATCAGCACCTGCTGGATCTTCTGCCGCACTTCGGTGGAATAGATGTCGCGCGGCACATAGGCCAGGCAGTAGCAGAAACGACCGTACGGGTCCTTGCGCAGGAACACGCGGATCTTGTTGCGTTCCTGGATCTGCACGATCGACATCACGGTGTTGAACAGCTCGTCGACCGGGGTCTGGAACAGGTCGTCGCGGGGCAGTACTTCGAGGACCTGGGCCAGTTCCTTGCCCAGGTGCGCCTTGGCCTGGAAGCCGGAACGCTGTTCGATGATTTCCACCTTGCGGCGGATATAAGGAATCACCCGCACGCTTTCGCCGTACACCGACGAGGTGTACAGGCCCATGAAGCGGCATTCCTTGATCACGTTGCCGTCGGCATCGATCTGGCGGATCGACACGTAGTCCGGGTAGGCCGGGCGGTGCACGCGGCTTGGGTGCGCGGCCTTGGCGAACGACAGCGGCGTCGGTTCGCGCAGGTAGTTCACGGCGTAGTCTTCGATGCGCAGGTCGTCGACGGTGAGGCCGGCGCGCAGCAGCTTGGTCAGGCCGAGGAAGGAGTCCTGGTCGTACTCGATATGGCCGCCGTGCTGGTCTTCGCGCACCACGAACTCTTCATAGCCGAGGAAGGTGAAGTGGTTGCCCACCAGCCATTCCAGGAAGCTCTTGATCTCGCCCTTCTCATCGGCGTCGATCTCGAACTGGCTGTTGCCGATGCCATCGATCAGTTCCTGGACCTTGGCTTTCATCGGCTCGAAATCGGCGACAGCAACGCGGACTTCGCCGAGCACCTGCTCCAGTTCCTTGCTCAGCACATTGAGCTCGGCGGTGTTGGCGCAGCGGTCGATCTCCAGGTACATCAGCGATTCTTGCAGGATGCCTTCGCCCTGGGTGCCTTTGGGCAGGATTTCCAGCAGCTCGTTCTTGCTCCCGCGACGCACGCTCAGCACGGTGGTCTGCAGGGTGTGGATGCTGTAGCCGCGACGGTTCAGTTCGGTGCGGACCGAGTCCACCAGGAACGGCAGGTCATGGTGCAGCACTTCGACCGCGGTGTGGGTCGACTGCCAGCCATGACGTTCGTAATCGGGGTTGTAGACACGCACTTGCGATTGCGCGTGGTCGAAGCGCTCAAGCAGGCGCCAGGCAGAAAGGGTGCAGCCCGCCAGGTCGGACAGCCGACGCTGGGTGAGTTCGTCCAGAGAAATGATGCCGAAGAATTGTTCAGCGAACAGCGCCACTTGTGGCAGTGCCTGTTCACTGATGTGCTGCGCCAGTGCCGCTTGCAGTTGGTGCTGGAAGTCGGCCTTGCTGGCTGCGGTGAAGAACGCCATCTGTGGTACTCCGCTTGGGCTTGTTATTGATGAAAGCGTCGCATGCAATCCCCCTTGGGGGTGTCGGTCATCCTGCTCCTGGATCTCGGGCAGAGGTCGCAGGATGACAGGGTGGTGAAGCTGTACGAGACGCTCAGGTCACATTCACCGTTCCCGGAGGGGCATCTGCAAAAACGACTGCCCAGGTGCGCCGGGCAATGCCTTTACAGGTGCTCATCCGTTGCGCAGCTTAACGAGTGCGGCAAGCCCGCTGCTTGCGGTGCTGCGACATATTCGGTCATTGGCAGGCAACTGGCGGGCCAGGCCTTGAACAACACTAGCAGCCACTGGACAAAACAGCGGCCGCAGCGCGGTTTTACGGGACTGTCGTACCAGAAGCGGGCAGTTGCAGCGACGCCAGCGTGACCTGTTCTCTGACACACAAAGCAGCAGAAATTCCCCCGGGCTGGCAGAATTGCACTTTGTTCGCCCCGCTCCCCCACCGGAGCCAGACCCAGGACTCGCCCCATGCAAATGACCACCGCCCACCTGATCGCCAACCCGTGCGACGACGAAGAAGACAACATGGCCATGCTCTGCTGCCACAGCAACCAGGGCGAGATGTTCCTGATGACCCGCTACCCGGACGAGGACGAACTGGAGATCACTCTGGACGGCGAACCCTCGACCCTGGACGGGGTGAAAGTCACCCTGGGCCCGACCCGCCTGCTGATCGAAATCGCCGCGACCGACGCCGACGCGCTCAATGGCAGCGATCACCTGGAGATCAAGCACAACACCGCAGCGGCGGACCTGGCGGAAGTCGAGCAAACCCTGCGCAACATCCTCAAGGGCACCGGCACCTATATCAGCGAGCTATAAGCTGCAAGCTTGAAGCTTGAAGCTTGAAGCTTGAAGCTTGAAGCTTGGAGCTTGGATCTACTTTCTTGACAAGAAACCGGCGCCCCGGCATTGTCTGACAACCTGACTTACGAGCCACCTCCTCCATGCTTCAGCTCCAGCGCCCCGACACCCTGGTCGAACGAGTGGTCAACGCCATCCGCAAGGAAATCGACGCCGGTCGCCTGACCGCCGAATCGCGCCTGCCGACCGAACAGCAATTGACCGAGCAACTGAACGTCAGCCGCTCGGTGGTGCGCGAGGCCGTGGCGCAACTCAAGGCCGATGGCATCCTGGTCAGCCGCCGCGGGCTGGGCTCGTTCATTTCGCAGAACCCCAGCGGCAGCGTGTTCCGTTTCCCCAGCCAGAAGGGACGCAAGCCCGACCTGGTGCAGATGTTCGAAATGCGGCTGTGGATCGAGACCCAAGCCGCGTCCATCGCCGCCCAGCGTCGCGACGACGCCGACCTGAAGCGTATGCGCACGGCCCTGCAAGAGATGCACGACCAGCGCAGCGATCTGGCCGCGGCCGCCCTGGCCGACGTGGAGTTCCACCGGGCCATCGCCGACGCCAGCAAGAACCACTACTTCGTCGCCTTCCATGATTTTCTCCGTGGCCAGTTGGCCGAAGCGCGGCGCACCGCCTGGGAAAACTCGGCGGCCCATTCGGTCGGCGGTTCCGCCGATGCCGGCCGCGAACACCAGGCACTGTACGAAGCCATCGCCGCCGGTGACCGGCAGCAGGCCGCCGCCTGCGCCGAAGCGCACCTGCGGGCCGCGGCCAAACGCTTGAAAATCGACCTGCCGAGTATCGATTGAATCCCTGAAACCACTGTCTGGCGGACGCTGCCGTGCGGCGTCTTTTGTTTGCCTAGCTTTGTCTGACAACCTGATGATCAGACTCAAACAAGAATAACCAAGGTGACATCTGCATGATCTACGACTACTGCATCATCGGCGGCGGCATCGTTGGCCTCGCCACCGCCATGGCGCTGCTCGAACGCCAGCCCGGCGCCTCGCTGCTGATCCTGGAAAAGGAAAACGTCCTGGCCCGGCACCAGACCGGCCACAACAGCGGGGTGATCCACGCCGGCATCTACTATGCCCCGGGCAGCCTCAAGGCCGACCTGTGCAAGCGCGGCGCCCAGGCGACCAAGGATTTCTGCACCCAGCACCAGATCAAGTTCGAGGTCTGCGGCAAGCTGCTGGTGGCCTCCACGCCGCTGGAAGTCGAGCGCATGCATGCCTTGTATGAGCGCTCGCAGCAGAACGGCCTGAAGGTCGAACAGCTGGATGCGAAAGAACTGCAGCGGCGCGAACCGAACATCGTCGGCCTCGGCGGCCTGTTCCTCGATGCCACCGGCATCGTCGACTACAAGCAGGTGTGCGAAGCCATGGCCCGGGTCATCCAGAAGGCCGGCGGCGAAGTGCAACTGCAAACCACGGTGCGCGCCATCGTCGAAACCGCCGACAAAGTCACCATCAGCAGCGACGACCAGGTCTGGAGCGCCCGCCAGCTGGTGGCCTGCGCCGGCCTGCAATCGGATCGCCTGGCGGCCCTGGCCGGGGTCAAAATCGACCACCAGATAGTCCCGTTCCGTGGCGAGTACTTCCGCCTGCCGGCGGCGAAGAACAACATCGTCAATCACCTGATCTACCCGATCCCCGATCCGGAGCTGCCGTTTCTCGGCGTGCACCTGACCCGGATGATCGACGGCAGCGTCACCGTCGGCCCCAACGCCGTGCTCGGCCTGGGCCGCGAGAACTATCGCAAGTTCTCCATCAACTGGCGCGACGTGGCCGAGTACGCGACCTTCCCCGGCTTCTGGAAAACCATCTGGAACAATCTCGGTTCCGGCACCACGGAGATGAAGAACTCGCTGTTCAAGCGCGGCTACCTGGAGCAGTGCCGCAAATACTGCCCGTCCCTGGAAGTCGACGACCTGCTGCCTTATGAGGCCGGGATTCGCGCCCAGGCGGTGATGCGCGACGGCACCCTGGTGCACGACTTCCTGTTCGCCGAAACCCCGCGCATGGTTCACGTCTGCAACGCCCCCTCGCCGGCCGCGACCTCGGCCATCCCCATCGGCCAGATGATTGCCGAGAGAATCCGCAAAGCCCGTTGATCCCCGCTGCACGGGTGCCTGGCGCCCGCTTGAAAATAACTACAAACAACAAGGAATCCTCAGATGTCAGTACATGAGGCGGCCCCGGCCGCATGCGAAACGCCGCAACAAAAACAAAAGCGCCTGCGCAAGGTGGCGGCGGCGACCATCTTCGGCTCGATGCTGGAGTGGTACGACTTCTATCTGTACGCCACCATGGCGGCCATCGTCTTCTCGAAAATCTTCTTCGACCCCAGCAACCCGAAAGTCGCCTCGCTGCTGGCGTTCTCCACCTTTGCCATAGGTTTTATCGCCCGGCCCTTCGGCGGCATCCTGTTCGGCTACCTGGGCGACAGGTTCGGGCGCAAACAGGTATTGGTAATCACCTTCTGCATGATGGGCGTGTGCACCACCCTGATCGGCCTGATTCCCAGCTATGCCTCGATCGGCATCTGGGCGCCGATCATCCTGGTGCTGGTGCGGATCATCCAGGGCCTGGGCGCCGGCGCCGAGCTGTCCGGGGCAGCGGTGACCTCCTACGAACACGCCAGCGAAGGCAAGCGCGGCAGCCAGGGTGCCTGGCCGGCGCTGGGCCTGAACCTGGGCCTGCTGCTGTCGTCGCTGACCGTCTACCTGCTGACCATGAACGGCAACGACTTCCTGCTCTCCGGCGGCTGGCGCATTCCGTTCGTTTGCAGCATCGCCCTGGTCGGCGTCGGCTTATGGGTGCGGCGCAGCATTCCGGAAACCCCGCAGTTCGAGAAGCTGGATAAAGCGCCCGACAAAGACAACACCAAGGTCCAGGCCTCGCCCCTCAAGCTGCTGTTCAAGAACGACCTCAAGGGCCTGGCCGTGGTGTTGTTCGTGGCCATCGGCTACAACGCCCTGAGCTACATCTTCAAGACCTTCTCCCTGGCCTACCTGACCCAGTACAAAGGTGTCGAGGCCCATGTCACCTCGCTGTCGGTGACCATTGCCAGCCTGGTGGCGATCGTCGCCGTGCCTTGCTTCGGCTGGCTCTGCGACAAGTGGAGCAGCAAGAAGGTGCTGATGCTCGGCGGGCTGTGCTCGGTGCTGTTCGCCTATCCCTTCCTGAGCCTGCTCAATACCGGCGAGCCGCTGATGATCTACCTGGCCATCGCCATCGGCACCGGGGTATTGGCGCCGATGATGTTCGCCCCCCAGGGCTCGTTCCTCAGCCGCCAGTTCCCGACCCAGACCCGCTCCTCCGGCTTCGGTACCGGCCGGGAAATCGGCACTGCCATCGCCGGCGGCCTGGCGCCCCTCGGCGGGCTGGCCCTGGTGGCCAACTCGGCCACTCACTCGACCGATGGCGTGGCGCTGATCCTGGCGGTCTCGGCGGTGATGGTGGTGGTCTTCGCCCTGTGCGACCAGGGCCGCAAGCACTCCAGCTTCAAGAACTGAGCACCCACCACTGACGCGCCGTGCTGGCGGCGCGTCAGGCACCCGCCGCCATCCCCTTGCGCCGATCCTCACAACAGGTCCCAGCGTTGCGGACCATTACCGGTTATTGGCGCAATTGCACTCCACTTGACCACCCGTTTGCATTTGACCTGACCCGTCATTTGCATTCGTTCTGACCACCGCTTGCATCGGATTTCACCCGCACGCGTTGTAACCATGATCGGCAGAGAACGGCCAGGGGCTGCCGGGAACATAGCAATGACAAAAGAGCAACTATGCTAGGCCTGATGTCGGAATTGATCGAGCAGATCGAGCCTTGCGTCCATATGTCGTGGCCAAACAATGGAAATGGGATCGATCCACTTGTGTTGAATTGGCCGTTGCTGCCTCTCAAGGCAGGTCTGCCGAAGGAGGTCTGAAGTTGCGAATCGCTTTTCTAGTGAACCGGGACGTGGAGAGCAATCTCACGCTCAATTTCCTGTTGCCCGAGATTCACGAGAGCACAGTGGGAATCTTCCTCTCGGAGAGAGTGGGATCGGGCAGGAAGGTGCCACGCATGCTCGGACAACTGGCATTGATCGAGCAGGACCTCTTCAATGCCTTGCCCTCTGGGTTAAGCGGATCGAGCGACCAGCTCAGCAGCGGGCATCGATTCGGTTTTGCAGAACTGCAGCAACGCTTTGGGGTTCCTGTGCGGGTATTGCCCAGCTTGAGGGATCCTGCGGGCCTGCAAATGCTGCAGGATGCGGGAGCGGATCTGTTCATCTCAATCCGCTTTGGTCAAATCCTGAAGAGCGAAGCCTTGGCCATTGCGCCACGCGGCGTCCTCAATCTTCACTCTGGCCTCTTGCCTCAATATCGAGGTGTTCTCGCGACCTTTCGGGCGCTGCTGAACGGGGACCCGGAGATCGGTTGTACGCTCCATTGGATCGACAGTCCCGGCATTGATGTGGGTCGCATCATTGAGACTGCGCGTGTGGCGGTCGAAAAGGAGCGCTCCTTGCTGTGGCACATCCTTTCACTTTATCAACCAGGCGCGCGTCTCATCATGAACGCAATCAGGCGCCTGGAGCGCGATGAGCCCATGACGGGGACCTCTCAAGATCCATCTGCCGGGGCCTACTACTCCTTTCCCGGCGAGGATGAGCTGATGCGGTTCACGACACTGGGGTGGCGGCTCTTCGATCGCGAGGACGTTTGGGATCTTTTCGAATCGTACGGATTTCCGTTGCGGATAAGCGCTCCTTGAGCGCTGAACGGCGGCAAGGCTTACTGAGGCCAATTACCCACTATTTACAGAAATTTGCCAGCTGCCGTTAGTCGCCAGGGGCCCGGATAGATTAAAGTAACGCCCCCAGCCCTGGCGTTATTCGAACGCCCTCGGTCACCCTCTGCAGGAACAGTCATCGATGGAACATCGTGAAGCGCTACTCGCGCTGCGAACCTTTCTTTCAACGCAGATTCTCGGCCAGGAAAAACTCATCGAGCGCTTGCTCATCGCCCTGCTCGCCGACGGCCACATGCTGGTCGAGGGCGCCCCGGGCCTGGCCAAGACCAAGGCCATCAAAGAGTTGGCGGAAGGCATCGAAGCACAGTTCCATCGCATCCAGTTCACCCCCGACCTGTTGCCGGCCGACATCACCGGCACCGAAATCTATCGCCCGGAAACCGGCAGCTTCGTGTTCCAGCAAGGGCCGATCTTCCACAACCTGGTGCTGGCCGACGAAATCAACCGCGCCCCGGCCAAGGTCCAGTCGGCCTTGCTCGAAGCCATGGGCGAGCGCCAGGTCAGCGTCGGTCGCAGCACCTATGAGCTGTCGCCGCTGTTCCTGGTGATGGCCACGCAGAACCCCATCGAGCAGGAAGGCACCTACCCGCTGCCCGAAGCCCAGCTCGACCGTTTCCTGATGCACGTGAAAATCGGTTTCCCCGATGCCACCGTCGAACGGCGCATCCTGCAACAGGCCCGTGGCGAAGCGCTGAACGGCGAAACCAAGCCAGAGCGCCGCATCAGCCAGCAGGCGATCTTCGCCGCGCGCAAGGAAATCCTCGGCCTGTACATGGCCGACGCCGTGGAGGAATACCTGGTGCAACTGGTGATGGCCACCCGCACCCCGGCCAAGTTCGACCCGGAGATGGCCGAATGGATCGCCTATGGCGCCAGCCCGCGGGGCTCCATCGCCCTCGACCGCTGCGCCCGGGCCCACGCCTGGCTGGCCGGGCGCGACTTCGTCAGCCCCGAGGACATCCAGGCGGTGCTGTTCGACGTGTTGCGCCACCGCATCATTCTGTCCTTCGAAGCAGAAGCCGCCGGCATCGACCAGGACCGGGTAGTCCAGCGGATTCTCGACGTCGTAGCCGTCGCTTGACCCCGATGAACGCCAGCTCAGTCGATGCCCCGGGCATCCGCGTCAGCCTCGCCGAGCTGATCGAGATGCGCCATCGCGTGCGCGAAGTGCAGCTGTTTTCCACGCCGAGCCAACGCAGCCCGCTGGTCGGCCTGCACCACTCCAAGCTGCGCGGCCGTGGCGTCGACTTCGATCAGGTGCGGGTCTATCAGGCCGGCGACGACGTGCGCACCATCGACTGGCGCGTCACCGCACGCACCCAGGAACCGCACACCAAGCTGTTCCACGAAGAACGCGAACGGCCGATCTTCATCATGGTCGAGCAGAGCCGGCGGCTGTTCTTCGGCTCTGGGCTGATGTTCAAGTCGGTGCTCGCCGCCCAGGCCGCGAGCCTGATCGGCTGGGCCGCCCTGGGCCACAACGACCGGGTCGGCGGCCTGGTGTTCGGCGACGACGACCACTACGAGATCAAGCCACGGCGCAGCAAACAGAGCCTGCTGCAACTGCTCAACCGCCTGGTGCGGGTCAACCAGTCGCTGCACAGCGAAACCGAACCCGAGCGCGACGCCCTCGGCACCGCCCTGCGCCGTGGCCGCGAAGTGCTGCGCCCGGGCAGCCTGGTGATCGTGATCTGCGACGAGCGCGCCCTGAGCGACGCCGCCGAGCAGCAACTGAGCCTGCTGTCGCGGCATTGCGACCTGCTGTTGATGCCGCTGTCCGACCCGCTGGACCACGCCCTGCCCGCCGCCGGCCTGCTGCGCTTTGCCGAGCGTGGCGCACAGCTGGAGCTGGACACCCTCAACTACGAACTGCGCCAGGCCTATCGGGCGCAGGGCGAAGCGCGCATCACCCGTTGGGAACTGCTGGCGCAGAAGCTGCGGGTGCTGCTGATGCCCCTGAGCACCCAGAGCGAAATGGTCGAGCAACTGCGCGAGTACCTGAACCCGCAACGCCCGGGGAAAACCCGATGAGCAGCCTCGACCAACTGCAACCCTTGATCGCCCCGCCCGCCATCGACCTGTGGCCGCCGGCGCCGGGCTGGTGGCTGTTGCTGGTGTTGCTGCCGCTGCTCGGTTTCGGCCTGTGGCAACTCAAGCGCTTCTGGCCACGCAAGCAGCCCCTGCCCCGCGCCGAACAACCGCTGGACCCGGTGCGCCTGGCCGCCCTCGCCGAACTGGCGCTGCTGCCCAAGCCCTACGACGGCGCGCCCGCCGGCGCCTGGTTGCAACAGCTCAACGGCCTGCTCAAGCGCCTGTGCCGCAACCATTACCCCTACAGCCAGAGCCACACCCTCAACGGCCGCAAGTGGCTGGCGTTCCTCGACAACCGCTGCCCGGCGGCCGGCCTTACGCGCTGGATGGTCCTGGTGGAAGGCGCCTACAAGCCCGAGTGCAAGCTCGACGACAAGGCCATCGCCGGCCTGACCCAGGCGGTGGAAATCTGGATTCGCAAGCATGTTTGAGTTCGCCTGGCCGTGGATCTTCGCCCTGCTGCCGCTGCCCTGGCTGCTGCGGGTGCTGCTGCCGGTGGCCGACAGCGGCGAACCGGCGCTCAAGGTCAGCTTCCTCAGCGACCTGGAAGGCCTGGCCAAGCGCCGCGCCCGGGCCAATCTGCCGACCTGGCGCCAGCAGGCCCCCTTCATCCTGTTGTGGCTGTTGCTGCTGGTCGCCGCCGCCCGCCCGCAATGGCTGGGCGAGCCGCTGCCCGTGGCCGCCAGCGGCCGCGACCTGCTGGTGGCGGTGGATGTCTCCGGCTCCATGGACTTCCCCGACATGCAGTGGCAGGACGAAGACGTCAGCCGCCTGAACCTGGTCCAGCACCTGCTCGGCGACTTCCTGGAACGCCGCGAAGGCGACCGGGTCGGGCTGATCCTGTTCGGCAGCAAGGCCTACCTGCAAGCGCCGCTGACCTTCGACCGGCACACCGTGCGCGTGTGGCTGGACGAAGCGAAGATCGGCATCGCCGGCAAGAACACCGCCATCGGCGACGCCATCGGCCTGGCGCTCAAGCGCCTGCGCCAGCGGCCGGCGCAGAGCCGGGTGCTGATCCTGGTCACCGACGGCGCCAACAACGGCGGCGAAATCGACCCGCTGACCGCCGCCCGCCTGGCCGCCGAAGAAGGCGTGAAGATCTACCCGATCGGCATCGGCGCCGACCCGGAACAAACCGGCACCCTGGGTTTGCTCGGCCTCAACCCGAGCCTGGACCTGGACGAGCCGGCGCTCAAGGCCATCGCCGCAGCCACCGGCGGGCGCTACTTCCGCGCCCGCGACGGCCAGGAACTGCAAGCGATCAAGGACACCCTCGACCAACTGGAACCCGTGACCCAGCAACCGACCCAGGCCCGTTCGGCCCAGGCGCTGTACAGCTGGCCGCTGGCCGGGGCGCTGCTGCTGAGCATCCTGCTGGTGGTGCGTGAGCGCTGGCCGGACCATCCGCTGCAACGCTTCTTCACCCGCGAGCGTTTTCTGCAACCTTTGCCAGACTGGCGCGAACGGCTGAAACGCCTGCGCCTGCGGAGACGTCGATGAGCGAGCCGTTCTGGGCCGAACTCTGGCCCCACTGGTTCCGCCCCTGGTGGCTGCTGCTGTTGCCGCTGCTCGGCTGGCTGCTGTGGCAACTCTGGCACCGGCAGAAACGCGCCGGCCGCTGGCAGATGATCCTGCCGCCGGCCTTTCACGCCGCCCTGCTCAGCGGCGGCAACGGCCGCGAAAGCAAGCTGCCGTGGGTCGCCCTCGGCCTGGCCTGGATCCTCGCCGTACTGGCCCTGCTCGGCCCCGGCTGGCAGCGGGTCGAACAAACCAGCCAGAAGCCGGCCGACCCGTTGGTGGTGCTGCTGGAGCTGACCCCGGAAATGCTCGCCGGCGACGTCCCGCCCAATCGCCTGGAGCAGGCCCGGCGCAAATTGCTGGACCTGTTGCAGGTGCGCAGCGATGCGCAGACGGCAATCGTGGTCTATGCCGGCAGCGCCCACACCCTGGTGCCGCTGTCGGATGACCTGGCCACCAGCCGCAACCTGCTGGAAGCCCTCAAGCCATCGATCATGCCCCAGCCCGGGCACCGCGCCGACCTGGCGCTGCTCAAGGCCTTGAAGCTGCTGGACCAGGGCGCGCTGGGCCAGGGCCGGATCCTGCTGATCGGCTCGTCCCTGAGCGAGCAGGAACGCCAAGGCATCCGCCAGGCCCTCGGCGGCCAGGCGCCGCAACTGTTGATGCTCGGGGTCGGCAGCCGCCAGGGCTCGCCGGTGGCCCAGGAAGACGGCAGCTTTCTCAAGGACGAACAGGGGGCGATTCTCATGTCGCGCCTCGACAGCCCGAGCCTGAAGCGCTTTATCGGCGAGGTCGGCGGCCGTTATCGCCCGGCACGCCTGGACGATAACGACCTGCGCGGCCTGGGCCTGCTCAGCGGCCCGCAGAACCTGCGCAGCGACGGCCAGACCCTGCGCCTGGACACCTGGGCCGACCAGGGTTACTGGCTGCTGCTGCCCTTGTTGCTGCTGGCCGCCTGCGCCGGGCGCCGCGGCTGGCTGTTCTGCCTGCCGCTGTTGCTGTTCGCCGTGCCGCAGCCCAGCTACGCCTTCGAGTTCAACGACCTGTGGCTGCGCCCCGACCAGCAGGGCCAGCGCCTGCTGGAGCAGAAGCGGCCCGGCGAGGCGGCGCAGCATTTCGAGGACTCGCAGTGGCAGGGGGTGGCGTTGTACGAGGCCGGCAACTACGCCGCTGCCGCTCAGCGCTTCGCCGAAGGCAACGACGCCCGCGCCCACTACAATCGTGGCAACGCCCTGGCCAAGAGCGGCGAGCTGGAAGCCGCGCTGGATGCCTACGAGCAGGCCCTGGAGCTGCAACCGGAGCTTTCGGCCGCACAAAAGAACAAGGCCCTGGTCGAACGCCTGCTGCAGGAAGCCGAGCCTGCGCCGCCGGAAGAACCGGCCAAGGGCGAAAGCCAGGACAACGACGAAACCCATCAGCCGCCACAAGCCGGCGCGGCGACCCAGGCACCGGTCACCCCGGGCCAGCAGCCACCGGAGAACAGCCACCCGACCACCGCCGACGAGTCGACGGACGACGAGGTCGCCACCCCGGGCAACGATGCGATTCCCGGCAGCGAGCTGGGCGACGAACAGACCACCACGCCGCCGCTGCGCGATGCCCAGGACAATTTCGACGGCGAACACCGTCAGGCATTGGAACAATGGCTGCGGCAGATTCCGGACGATCCGGGCGAACTGCTGCGCCGCAAGTTCTGGTACGAACAGCAACAACATCAGGATCAGGGAAAAATTCGATGACCCGCTTCACCACCCTCTTACTCACGCTGCTGTTGACGCTCGGCGCCTTTGCTGCCCGGGCCGAGGGGCTGGTCGCCAGTGTCGACCGCAGCCGCGTGAACTCCGGGGAAACCGTCGAGCTGACCCTGGAATCCAACAATGTCACGCTGTTCGGCAAACCCGACCTGACGCCGCTGCAAGCGCAGTTCGAGGTCCAGGGCACGCGCCAGGTCAACCAGTTGACCAGCCTCAATGGCGACAACCGCGCCATCACCCGCTGGATCATCACCCTGCTGCCCAAGACCACCGGCACCGTGGTGATCCCGGCCCTGCAACTGGGCGAAGTACAGAGCCAGCCGATCACCCTGCAAGTGCTGCAAAGCGAAAACCGCAACGACAGCGCGCCGCTGGAGCCGGTGTTCATCGACGCCAGCCTCGATCAGGACAGCGTCTACGTGCAGGCCCAGGCGGTGCTGACCCTGCACATCTATCACTCGGTGTCGCTGTACGACGACAGCAGCCTGACGCCGTTGCAGATCGACGATGCCCGGGTCGAACAGCTCGGCGAGTCGCGCACCTATGAAAAGGTCATCAACGGCGTGCGCCACGGCGTGATCGAGATCCGCTACGCGATCTTTCCCCAGCACAGCGGCGTGCTGAATATTCCCGAGCTGATCTTCAGCGCCACCCTGGCCGATGCCGCGAACACCCAGGCCCCGGCGCCCCAGGGCCTGAAACCGGGCAAGCTGGTGCACGTGAGTTCGGCGCAGATGCCATTGACAGTCAAGGCCAAGCCGGTCGAATACCCGGCCAACGCGCCCTGGCTGCCGGCCCGCAGCCTGAGCCTGAGCGAAAGCTGGAACCCCGAGCCGGACCACAGCCAGGTCGGCGACTCGCTGACCCGCAGCCTGACCCTCAAGGCCGAAGGCCTGTCCAGCTCGCAGCTGCCACCCTTGCCGGTGACCGAGGCCAATGGCCTGCGCAGCTACCCGGACCAGCCGCAGCTGAGCAATCAGGTCAGCGACCGCGGGCTGATCGGCAGCCGCGAAGACAGCCAGGCCCTGGTGCCGAACCGCAGCGGCAGCATCGACCTGCCGGCGCTGGAAGTGGTCTGGTGGAACACCCATGAGGACCACCTGGAACGCAGCAGCCTGCCGGCGCGTACCCTGCAAGTGGCGAACAACCCGAGCCTGGTGGTGGACACCCCGGCCGGCGCGACGCCAGCCGGCGTCAGTGACGACAGCACCACGCTCTGGGCCTGGAAACTCAGCACCCTGCTCCTCGCCTGCACCACCCTGCTGGGCTTCGGCCTGTGGTGGCGGGCGCGCTGGCAACCGGCGATCCTGCGCGCCGCGCAGACCGGCCCCAGCCCACGCACCCTGCTCGACGACCTCAAGCGCGCCTGCCTGGCCAACGACCCGCAGGCCACCCGCCAGGCCCTGGACGCCTGGGCCCGCCAGCAACCGGAAACCCTGGCCGACATGGCCGCGCGCTTCGTGCCCCTGTCCGACGCCCTGGACGGCCTCAACGGCGCGCTCTACAGCGAAACCGGCCACTACTGGCAAGGCGAAGAACTGTGGCGCGCGATCCGCGCCATCCCGATCGCCGAACACGTACAGACCCCGCTGGCCGACACCAGCAGCCTGCCGCCGCTGTACCCGAAATAACCGAGGAAACCGCACAGCCTTGCGCTGCGGTTTCTGCCCCCCATTTCAGAATTCTCCCATTCCTCAGCACGGGCCGAGAGTGAGCTAATCCCCACTCTCCCCCCGCCGAGGCAGGCCACGAATTTTGATCATCACCTCCAGCGCCCGATTTCTGCTCGTCACCCACTTGAGTGGCGGCACCCTCCAGCCAACCAACCATCTGCGTGAGCGGCTGAACTCAATTCTCGATCATGAACTGAAGGCTGATTGCCAGTTGTTGTTCTGCAATGCCGAGCAGACGGAGTTGGGATGGCTTATTCAGTCGAGCCAGACCTATCGGGAGATCGATGCCAGGCTGTCCCGCCTGGCCCTGCCCGACTCCCCAGCGCTGCGCACTACCGGGTTGCGTCTGGAGCGCTTTGAACTGTTTGAGCAATATGAACAACGTGGGCTGGGTGCTGCTTGGCTGTGGTGCGGGAGTCTTGTTGAAAAAATGTACCTGAGATGGCTGGCGCGGGCTTACCCGATATCGGGTAAGCCTGACGATGGGAAATCGACACTTCGCTGAAGTGTCTGCTTTCGGCCAGAAGCCGCCGGTCGAGCCAGGTAGCTTCCTACCCATTCTGTGATTTAGCACTGGCAGAAATTGGCAAAAGCAAGACAATTGAACGCGTCTAGGAATCAACGTCGACTCAAAACTCAAAAAGAGCCTGCGCATGAAATTACTCAAGTATGTAATAACGAATGACTCAGGTTTGGCCCCCAACCCGTTCTTCGGCGTATGTTCGCTGGCGCTTTGCACGCCTAACCATATGAACGCAAATCTGCTGCCGGGAGATTGGATTGTTGGTCATTCGTCAAAGGCGACTGGTCATCGGCTGGTGTATGCCATGCAGCTGACGAAGGTGCTCGGTATGGACGAATACTTCAGCCAATTCCCTGAGAAGCATCCCAATCCCTACGGCAGTATCGAGCAACAGTACGGCGACAACATGTACTTTCGCGAGAATGGTCGATGGTTGCGTTTGCCATCGGCTGAGCACAATAGCGTGGAGTCCTTTCGGCAGGATCAGGGCCGCCGTGTTTATCTGGCGCAAGGCGAGAATCACTTTTGGTATTTTGGCGCAGCCAATCCTCTACCTGACCTCTTTGGATTTGCCGATCAGTTTCCATGGCTTATTCAGGGTCAACAGGGCTTTGGATACATTCATGATGCGGAGCGTATACCAGTATTCACTACATGGCTGTCATCACTGGGGCAAAGCGGCCTGCGGGGACAGCCGCGCGATCAGCAAGCTATTGCGACAGATCGCCACCTGATATCGATTGATCCTGAGCCTACCTGGCGCGATGCGCAATCGAATGTGGATCAAAACCAATCGGCCGTGGCCTGTTGCAAACGCATTGCTGCCCGTCCGAGTGTCACCAAGCGGGGCTGTTGAGCAACGTTAGATTGGTGAGTACATCGAACTAGCGCGATGTTTCAGCCGATACACTGCTACTTTTCACACCTCTAAGGTTGTTCGTGCCTCATATAGACCTGAACTCTCGCTGTCCGTTGGATCTGGCACGCGAGACTAGAGACGGTCGATTTGTGCACGTAGTGATCGGCAGGAGTCGGCCAAAAGCTGCCTTCCGACGTCCACGAATTTAGCTCAATTTAAAAAGAGTTTCGAACAGCTTTTCATTCGTATAAGTGAGTGAAAAGGCTATCTCAGAAATGCAGAAGCATAGATATTCAGATGGGGTAGCTCACAATCGACTGACTACTATCTAATAGAATCATCTGATCCCCCTCTAGCCCAGCATTGGGAAAGGCAGCGTAAGGCAAATGTCCTGAATCCAGTTTCACGTAAAGTGTTTTGTCAGTGGGTCTCACAGGCATTGCACCTGATGGATAAATTCCCTGCCCTTTTTCTGTGATCAAAAATGCCAGCGGGAAAAATGACAAGAGGCTGAGGGTCGCAATGTGTCCGTGGTTTTTACAAGTAAACATTTTTATGCTCATATGCCTACGGTGCGGGTAGAACCAGACATAAAAATCATGGGTGTCCTCGGTGGCGGTATCGTCTCCCGTAACAAACTTTTGTAACGGGGCATAGTAGGGAGCAGGCAAAGGCTCTTGCAGGCACTCCTTTACAGTGGTTGCTGAGAGTACGTGTCCAACCATGGCACGGCAAAATCTCATCCCATCAAACGGCATATGCACATGATTGACTGGGCTGTCGGCTCTCAAAAAATAGTGTTTGATCTTCTCTGATATGCCTTTATAGACCCTCGCAACCTCTTGGTCATTAGTACCTAGATGTGAGCTATTGCAATGCTTGCAGATGGTTCTGAACTTACTTCCGTTAGACGACTTCACGCCAATGACAGGCTCAGAATTGATTCCCATAACCTCAGTCAGGTGAGCCTGCTCAACCTTGGTGATCGTGATACTGCCCTGGGGCGGAACATGATCCCAACTGAGTGGGCCGAAGGTCCCGCAGATCAGGCAGTAGCCTTCCCTGAGCTGAGTGTGATGACGGCGCTCTGTGAGTCCTTTCGTGTAGTTTCCCATTACCGCATACTTTGCTCGAGATAGACGCATTGATCTTAGCAGGCGGGCCCTGAACTGCCCTTGGTTGAGTAGACGCAGTGAGCGCCTGCTCTTGGCCGAAAGCGGAAATTCGCGTGCGTGTTGATTTGGGGCTGCCCTATAGCGTGCTCTGAAAACTGACACCTAGCGACACTTGTTGAGGGGGCTCTCCGGTCTATCTATCGGCTATGGCGTAGGATAAAACCTGTCCATACATTGGTTGTTTATCTTCAGCGTTGTCTGAGTAGGGAGTGGTAATGGAACTCGTGGTAAACGAGGAGCAGGTTTTAAAGAATCTTGATGTCCTGGATCGTACAAGGCGTCTTGCAGGCGGGGATGGGGACATCTGTCGTGACCTGATCAAAAATGGCAAATGCTACCTTCCCTACCTCACCGGGGCGGGCATCGCTTTCGCCCCATCGAGGTTTATTGGTTATGTAGGAAATGAAATCCAGGCACATGGCAGTAACCAGGATAAGCACGGTAGTCGCACCAATGATGCCCTGAGCCGGATTTATGGGTCTCCGCCGGCCCCGAATGAGATTTTGCAACTGGCTTTTGAGAAATTTTGCTTTTCAACCGGCGTTACACCTAATCGTGACGGAGGTTATGGCGCGCCGCGAAAATTCTGGATCACGGACGAAGTTTCCGATGTGATCATCAAGGACCAAGAGGAGCAGGTGACGGCGGACGCGAAGCTAACTGAAACGCAAAAGCGCCAGGTCATATTGGCTCGGATCGGCCAGGGGGCTTTTCGTAAGAAACTGATCGAACACTGGGGAGCATGCGCGGCCACGGGATGTTCACAGATCGACATTCTCAAGGCTTCACACATCAAGCCTTGGAGCGAGTCCAGCAACGCTGAACGGCTCGATGTGTTTAATGGCCTGCTTCTCAGTCCCAGCCTCGATGCCTTGTTTGATAAGGGATATGTCTCGTTCGACGAGGGAGGAAGGATTCTGATTTCTCCTCACGTCTCTGACCACGACAGGCAGATCCTGAATTGCTCGGCAGAGCTGAAAGTGAAGCTGTCACCAAGGCACCATGAATACCTCGCCTGGCACCGAGGCAACCTGTTTGGCCGGAGTAAGGTTCGCTTTTAGGTATGATCGAACAGCTTCGCGTATTCGCACCACAGCTTTGAAAAGTTGTCCCAATCTGTGGTGTCGCTGGATGCTCTGAACTGTAGGGTGCCGGGTGGCCCCATTAATATGGGTTTGGTGAGTACGCTACTCTCAAGGCTGTAATGGCTCAAAAGCTTTTCGTCCGTCGGATTGCGTGGCGTAGGGTAGCGACCGGCCCAAACGACCGAAGCTTCGTAGAAGTCGAGTAGCTGTTTACGCTCATCATCGAGGCTCAGGCCGAGCGCCTGATGGAGTTTGTGCAAAAAGTGAATTTCAACCTGTCTCTGCGGCGTAACTCGCTGAACAAGAACAGCTTTCATGATCAGTTCTAGAGAGAGTCCGCAGAGCATATGATACGCCGGCCAGCACGCCACTTTCATGCTGTACCCGCTGCCGTAACCAAGCTCCTGTGCGATTGACGCGTCTTGAGGCCCCATCGAGTGCCAGAGTGCACCCGCTGACGTTTTCAAGTCTGCGGCACGATTAAACCAATGATTTGGGTGGCTTCTGTGCTCAACCAGAGAGGGACGGCTCGCAAGCCAGCCTGCATATTCGTCATCCATGCTTCTCAACCTCAGTCCCTTATCAGTTAGAGTGGGCAATTGCATTCCACTTTACCAGCTGTTTGCATCGAATTTGACCAGCGCAATGGGAGCGCCTTGACCGACAACCGTCGACGCCAAAGCGTTCGACTAGCACCCGCATGCAGCAACCCACCGCACGATCACCTATTAATGTTAGGTGGCGATGATCAAAGCATTCTTGTGGTGGTAGGACCTGCTTAAATGAACCTAATGGCACTATCCAGTGATGGCGTTTTGCCTATAATAGCCTAAAGCACAAACCCAGCAAGTAAAATTACACACCAGCGAAATTTGCCAGCGAAATAATTTCAGGCAGCCAAGACAATATTTTTCAGAGTTATAATTTAAATGATCCTATATCATTATACAGACCAAAATGGATTTATGGGTATTTTCCAGCAGAGAGAGCTATGGGCAACCAAGATTCAATTTCTCAATGACTCCAATGAACATAAGCTAGCATTGGATCTTGCAGCGGAACTTTTAGAAAGTTACGCAAAAAAATCACAAGACCGAAATGTAAAGGGACGGCTAAATCACTACAAAGACAGTATCTCCCACATTAAAGATAGGAATGTATGTGTTTGCTCCCTAACTGAAAATGGAGACTTACTTAGCCAGTGGAGAGGGTACTCGCAGAGCCATGGTGGATACTCTATCGGCTTGAATTATCATGCGCTGGAGCCCTACATAAGATTGCAGGGATTTAAACTGGTGCAGTGCATATACAACAAGGAAGAGCAGGTAAGCGTTGTCTCTAAGATGATTGAAACGCTGATTGAGGAGTTTAAAGACGAGCCCGAGCCTGAGTATGGGTTCGACATTAGCTATGAAAGCACGTCGACTTTTCTTGACCGACTATCAGAGATCGCCCCCGTGTTAAAGGATCCGAGCTTCGAAGAGGAGGCTGAATGGCGAATTATTGTGACCGCAAGCTTTAGAGAATTAAGTTTTCGTGCTGGAAAGTCAATGCTTACTCCTTTTTATAAAGTTAGCCTGCGAAGTAGTGATGATGACAAATTTAATTTTCTACCACTTGTCCAGGAAATTGTTGTTGGTCACACTCCTCACCCCGAGCTTGCAGTTCTGGCCACAGAGGCCTTCCTTATTAATATGTTTCCTCCTAGATTGCTAGACGGAGATTACTCGACACCAATCGAAGTGCGGAAAACCTCGATTCCTTTTCGAAACTGGTGAAAGATTATTCTTCGCAATGGAGTTACCTCACTTCCCCCTTCTGAGGGACAAGTGGTGGGGTTGGCAGCATTTGAGAGCGAAAATTTTATGGCCGCTTCTGGCCGATTACAGCCCTTCGCAATCGGCCATCCAGAGACGGACGCTTAACTGAAGGCGCCTTGCACAGCCATCATGAGCTTTATAGGATCTCGCCAGCAATCATCATCAATCGAGGTTCACATGGATAGCCGATCGCTGGAAATCGAGAGCGCCGTCTATGACGAGTTTCTAGACTTGTGGGATCAAGGGATCTTCAAAGAACAACGCCTGGGCCAAGCTTTCTACAACCATTTCCGCCTGCATCACCTTAGCGATCAAACAGCCTTATATAACCTCTACGAGGCTGAGGGTGAGAAAGCCCTGGTCGCGATATCCCGTCTTTTTCGAATCGGTTGACTGTAAGGCGCTATGAAGTGACAGCGTCGAAGCCATTCGTGGTGTACTGATTTCAACCCTTAGCGGTGATGACCTAACACTCAAGGAGAATTGCCCATCATGGATCAAGCCATCACGTACCGAACGGCAACCATAGAGGATGCACTGACCATTTGTGAGTTGGGACAGTTACTCAACGCGATTCATCACGCTGCCCGTCCCGATATTTACACCGCTGCCACCCAGGACTTTTCGCGCGACCTCCCGCACTGGATGAGTTTTCTCGAGAAACCGACCCAGGTTGTTTTCATTGCGCATATCGGCCACCAGGCCGCTGGCTTCATTTCCGCCAGCCTGTCGACAAGCTCCGGTCCGCTGATGCAACCGCTGGATTTCGTTCGTATTGGATCGGTGTGCGTAGACGAGCAATTTTGGGGAAAAGGTATTGGTCGAGCCCTTGTACGACTCGTTCAAGACTGGGCAATCGAGCACAACGCCAAAGATATAAGGCTGTCGGTGTGGACGTTCAATGCACGTGCAACCCGTATGTACACAGAGTTGGGGTTCGAGCCCCGGGCACTCGAGATGGGAATGTCCGTTTAGAGAGCATTCCCTCATGGTAAAAAAGAATGTCAGGCGCCCCTTCGTAGCGGGCAACTACCTAGGCCCGTACCGAGGCCGTGCCTGCTGAATTAACCACTTCCATATAGTTGAAATGGACATCGACTCACGCCGAACGCCGTTCTACCCACCGCCGGTATTGGCGAGTGCGACAGGCACTGGCGAGCTGTTGCAAGAGCAGCGCGCGTAAGGGTGACACGCCTGGATCGGGCTTTTTGTCCTGGCTGAGTTTGCGCAGCTGAAACTTGACGACCGCCATGTTGGCCAAGGAAGCGGCGGCCTTGTTTTTCCAGGTGATCGGTGGCAATTGCGGAGCATTGTCTTTACCCAGAAGCCAATCACGCGGCAGGTAAGGATCGATGGCCAAAGCCGTTCCGATACCGACCATGTCCACACCACTCTGGACGACCATTTCGGCAATGGGACGCCGACGTACGCCACCGGTGACCATCACCGGCATCCTGGCGACGGTCTGGATGTCACGGGCAAACTCGACGAAATAGGCCTCACGCGCCAGGGTGCGGCCATCGCGCGCCTCGCCTTGCATGGCCGGCACTTCGTAGCTGCCACCGGATAGCTCGACCAGATCCACACCCAGGTCATTGAGCAGTGCAACCACCTGCCTGGCATCGTCGGCGGTGAATCCACCGCGTTGGAAATCGGCCGAGTTGAGTTTGACCGCCACCGCAAAGCCTGGGGAAACCACGGCCCGCACCGCCTTGACGATCTCAAGCAACAGGCGCGCCCGGTTTTCCAGGGAGCCACCCCACTCGTCCGTTCGCTGATTGGTCAGCGGCGACAGGAACTGGCTCAACAGGTAGCCATGGGCCGCATGGATTTCCACGCCGGTGAAACCGGCCTCTTCACCGAGGCGCGCGGTACGTGCGAAGCTCTGGATAACCTCTTCGATCACGCTGGGGGTCATCGCGTGGGGCGTGGCGAAGTGCTTGGACATTTTGCCCAGGTTCAGCGGTATGGCTGACGGTGCCCAGGTCTTCTGCCCAAGGCTTGCCTGCATCTGGCGGCCGGGATGATTGATCTGCAGCCAGAACTGCGCACCGCCGGATCGACCGATCCGCGCCCAGCGACTGAACTTGTCCAGTTGCTGGTCATCCTGCAGCACCACGCCGCCCGGCCCGGTCATGGCGCGGCCGTCGACCATCACGTTGCCGGTGATGATCAGCCCGGCGCCACCATCGGCCCAGGCCTGATACAGACGCATCAGTTCTTCGGAAGGCGCCTGGTCGGCGTCCGCCATGTTCTCTTCCATGGCGGCTTTGGCGATGCGGTTCTTGATGGTCGAACCATTGGGGAGCATCAGGGTGTCGAACACATTCATGGGCAGTCCCTCATTTGACGTGGGACCAGCCTAAGCTTGAAGTAAACTTGAAGGTCAATAGCTTTTTTCAACTTCATCCGACAGTTTCATCGGACACCGTCTACTCGACGTTCAAGGCGCCTGAGCCTGGCAAGCGCGTCACCAGATCGGCGCCCAGCAACCTCGCGGGCGTGTAGGCACCGCCTGCCGGGCGCGTCTGTAACAGGTAGTCGACCACGGCCAGCGCACCGTAGACCGTCAGGCTGTAGACATTCGTAGTGTACAGGCGCGCCACTTTGCAATCGCCGCAAGCGTTACGGGCTTCGCCCCAGACATAGGTGCCCTGATCGGCGCGCTTTTCGTCATCCGGACCGATCACGGTCTTGCCAATGTGGGCCTTGAGCCGCTTCTGCACGAACGACAAACCCAGCAGCGGGCGAATGAAGTTGGCGAACCTGGCGCCGCGAATCATGCCGGCGGAGCCCGGCACGAACACCTCGATATTGGCAATGCCGGTGGTGTGATAGGCCGTGGAAACGTCCCCCCAGGGAATGGTCATGGCAAGCTTCTCTCCAGCGCCAAAGTCGATACGACGCACCTGGTAGGCCAGCGGTACAGACACAATTTTCCCTCCGCGACGGATCTTGCCGCCCTGGGCCATGCCTTCGATCGAAGTCTTGGCGGTGCCCGGCGACAAGCTGGAGCGCGAATCAAACCCCAAGGCCAGGTGCGTTGCATCCGGCAGCGCGGCCTTGAGCGCGGCGGCGACGCAGTCGGTGGGGATCACATCGAAGCCGACCCCGGGGCAAATCACCACGCCCGCCGCCTGCGCATGCTCATGCAGGGACTGGGCATGCTCGAACACGGCGATCTCGCCGGTGATGTCCAGGTAGTGCGAATGGGCCCGCAAGCAAGCGTCCATCATCGGTGCGGCGGTCGCCGAAAACGGCCCCGCGCAATGCAGAACCAAGCCATGGCCCTTGATCTGGGCCAGCAGTCGCACCTCGTCATCCAGCCCGAAAACACGCGCCTCAAGCCCCAACTCGCGGGCCAAGGGTTCGATCTTGTCGCGGCTGCGCCCCGCCAGCACCGGCCTGAGCCCACGCTTGACAGCTTCGCGGGCGATCAGCTCGCCGGTATAACCGTAGGCGCCATAGATCATCCATTTCATCGGCGTCGCTGGGTGGTCTTGCTGGCTCATGCTGTGGCTCCTGACAGGATGGCTAAGTGCGTTATTGCCTTGCCCAATCGGCGTCAGACGCTAACGTTGAAGTCAGGTTTAGAGTCAAGCAGAAGCGTGCCAGCGCCAACGGCAACTTTTGGGAAATCTGGGGGTTGACCTTAAAGCATGGTTCAAGGTGAGCATGCCTGGCACTGCATGACAGTCGGAGCCCGGATGATGTTGAAGACCCTTGTTTCTTGTGCGTTGGTATTGATAGGCGGTGTATTCATGACTTTTGCAAATGCTGAAACCAACCCTTCCACTGCAATGCCGAAGGATCGCCAGATACTGGTGATCATGACCAACCACGCCAGCTACCCCTCACGCACCGACACCACGGGGCTGTGGTTGACCGAGCTCACGCACTTCACGGATGTCGTCGAGGCCGCCGGTTATACGACGGTTTTTGCCAGCCCCAAGGGCGGAGCGATTCCGTTGGACGAGCGCAGCCTCGGTTGGCTCTACATGGACAAGGCCGCCCGTGAACATTTGCAGTCGCCGGCGTTTCGCGCTCGCCTGCAAAATACCCTGCCGATTGCCGATGTCGATCCGTCCCGGTTCAGCGTCATCTATTTCACCGGGGGCCACGGCGTCATGTGGGACTTCCCCGATAATCCCGACCTTCGACGTGTCGCCGAAACCATCTACAACCAGGGCGGCATCGTTTCGGCCGTCTGCCATGGCGTAGCGGGTTTGCTGGATCTGAAAGATGAACAAGGCCAGTTGATCATCAAGGGCAAGAACATCACCGGTTTCTCAAATCGCGAAGAGCTGTTTTCGGGCATGAAAAGTCAGGTTCCCTTCTTCCTCGAGGACAGGCTGGTCAGCCAAGGTGCGCGTTACCGCAAGGCCTGGTTGCCATTCACGGCATTTGCCATCACCGATGGACGCCTGGTGACGGGCCAGAACCCTCAGTCGCCCAAGGCGGTGGCTGAAGCCTTGATGGCCTTGCTCTCCGCTGGCAATGAAGCTCGCTGAGCCATTGCAAACGGCACGCTGAAAGCCAACGGAACAAGCCAGCTAACGACGCTTGACCTTAAAGTTCAGTTTAACGTTAAGGTGATTTTCGGCGGCTCTCAAAAGCCTGCCCTGGCGAATTTCGGCTGGCGTGAACGGCGTGAGGCATCGAGCCGAATGCCCAGCGAAATTCTCTGGTCGACGCCATCGAGCAGATGCAATCACCTGGAGAGAAACCCATTGAAACTCGCAAGCGCAGCCGTTTTAACAGGATTGCTTTTAAACACTTTTGCCAATCATGCATTGGCGGGGATGCCTGAAATGCCCAGCCAGACCGACAGCACCCTGATCGATATCGCGGGCCATCAGGTGCCTGTGGTCAAGGGCGGCTTGTATGACCGCTTTCGCTCCAACCCTCCCTTGTCGGTGATTGCCGCAGAAGTCCCGGGCGTTGATTTGAGCTGGTTCAAAGCGCTGGAGAAGACCAGGGTCGACATCGGCTTCGAGTCCTACTCCCCCAACTTCTACTACCAGAACAGTCGCGTCACCGCTGTCTATACGGCAGATCTGGACAGGCTTCGGGCGCTGATGCCGGCCGCGGTGCTGGCGACCATCCAACCCCTGCAAGTCTGGCCAGGCCGGGGCTTGATCGCGTTTACCGCGTACACCTACGAGCACTGCGATAACGACGCCTATAACGAAGTCGCCGTGTCGATCATCACCAACAAGCCCGGCAAAGCCAATCTTGGTCCCTTCACCTTGATTGGCCAGTCGATGTCTGGAGACTTCTGGGGCTATGTCCTCAAGCTGCCGGTCAATACCGAGCTCGCCAGGGTTCGTGGCGTCGTCGGTTACAACCTGCCGAAATGGCTGACGGGCATTGAGCGAAAAGAAGATGCCAGATCGGTGACCTATGACATTACCGACAGCCAGACCGGCCAGGTGGATGTGTCCTTCACAGCGAAGAAACTCGACGACCTGTCCAGCGACGTCGAGATCGTCACCAGCAGCTTCACCAATCTCGATCACAAGGGCCAATTAGCCTATGGGTACGCGGTTTCCCGCCAGCTCAGCCACGGTTCCAGCAGGAGCGCGGATTCGGCCACCCTTACGCTTGGCAATGGCAGCCTGTCGAACTACATCCGCTCCTTGCAGCTTGGGAAAATGCTGAAGTACGAATATGTGCCGGCGTTCCAGAGCGCGCTCTACGCGCCGAAACCACTCGTTACCCTGGTTGGCACGCACTGATTCAAAGAGTCATGGTTTTTTAAGCCTGTCAGGCCTCATCAGCCTGACAGGTTGCGTGTTACTTGGAAGACGCACCATTACGGCGGCCTGAAGCGGGCGCCACACCCTCTTCGCGCAGACGATGCAATAACAACTGCGTGTTGTCCGCACAGCCCATGCCCTCGGGTTTACTCTCGACACCCTCGATCACAAGCAGTAGTTGGGCTTTATTCTGGGCTAGCCGTTGCTGGAGGATTTCAATTTCCTCGACCTTGCGCTTGAGCCCACTCAGCAACTCTTCATGCCGCCATCCGTTGGCATTCATCGGCAGTAACTGGCGGATTTCCTCCAACGAAAACCCTGCCGCCTGTGCGCCGGTGATGATCTCCAGGACCCACTCGGTGTCAGGTGCGTAGTCCCGATACCCGTTGGCTTTGCGCTCGACGGATTTGATCAGGCCGCTCGCTTCGTAGAAGCGGATGCGTGAAGGCGCCAATCCGCTGATTTTCGCCAGTTCGCCAATTCTCATATTCCCACCCAAAAAAGCCATTGACCTTAAAGTTGACTTTAAACCTAAAGTGATTTGGCGGCCAAGCGGCGCGGATGCAAAGCGCTGCTCGACCGTCATGGAACCAGGGGAAAGCGGACACCAGACCAGAGCCAACCCCAGCGGAATGCCTATTGGACAGGGCGCACGTTGCTGATGAAGGGTCGCGATCGGAACTCGCTTCGGTCATGGCCTACCTTCCACACAGGAGATGCGAACATGGGGTATGTCACTACGCAGGACGGTGTTGAGATCTTTTACAAAGACTGGGGCCCACGTGATGCCCAAGTGATCTTTTTCCATCATGGATGGCCACTCAGCGCGGACGATTGGGATGCGCAAATGCTGTTTTTCCTGGCCAACGGCTACCGGGTCATCGCCCACGACCGGCGCGGCCACGGGCGCTCCAGCCAGGTCTGGGACGGGCATGACATGGATCACTATGCCGATGACGTAGCGGCCGTGGTCGACCATCTTGGCGTGCAGGGCGCCGTCCATGTGGGGCATTCCACCGGCGGTGGCGAAGTCATCCATTACATCGCTCGCCACGGCGAAGACCGGGTGTCGAAGGCAGCCATCATCAGTGCCGTGCCACCGCTGATGGTGAAGACCGACAGCAATCCCGGCGGCTTGCCGAAGTCGGTGTTCGATGACCTGCAGGCACAGCTCAAGGCCAACCGCTCGCAGTTCTACTACGACGTCCCGGCCGGGCCTTTCTACGGTTACAACCGCCCTGGCGCGACACCGTCCGAGGGCATTGTCTGGAACTGGTGGCGGCAAGGCATGATGGGCTGCGCAAAGGCCCACTATGACGGGATCGTGGCCTTCTCCCAGACCGACTTCACCGAAGATTTGAAGAGCATCAAGATCCCCGTCCTGGTGCTGCATGGTGATGATGACCAGATCGTCCCTTATGAGAACGCCGGGATTCTGTCAGCCAAACTTCTGCAAAACAGTAGGCTGAAAATCTACCCAGGCTTCCCACACGGAATGCCTACCACGAACGCCGATACCATCAACGCCGATTTGCTCGCTTTCGTGCGAGGTTAGAGCAATGGATGGGGGTGGGGTTATTACCCCGCTCCCTGGCGCCCTTTTTCAAAGGGACTTGAATGATCCGCGCAAGCGTCGCCCCATGACGCAAAAGCGCTCTTGCCGAGCGCCAACTTCTGGCTGCCGCTAGACGGCACCAGTATTCGGCATCCAACCAAGCCCCCCAGCCGATTTGCAGTAAACTCTCCCCCCTCACGCCGCTCTCCTCTTCCCTGCGGCTCACCTGATTGTTTGCGGAGTTTGCCTTGCGTCTGTTTCACACCTCCGACTGGCACCTGGGGCAGAACCTCCATGGCCAGGAACGCGATTTCGAGCATGCCTGCTTCCTTGAATGGCTATTGCGCCAGCTGGCGCTGCACAGCCCTGACGTACTGCTGATCGCCGGCGATATCTTCGACACGGTCAATCCACCGGTCAAAGCCCAGGAGCGGTTGTACGACTTTATCGTCAGCGCCCATGAACAGCAGCCCGGCCTGACCATTGTGATGATCGCCGGCAACCATGACTCCGGTTCGCGCATCGAGTTGCCGGCGCCCTTGATGCGGCGTCTGCGCACCCATGCCCTGGGCCGGGTGCTGTGGCTGGACGACGGGCAGCTGGACAGCGAGCGTCTGTTGCTGCCGTTGCCCGATGCCAGCGGCGCGATTGCCGGTTGGTGCCTGGCGCTGCCGTTCCTGCGGCCAGCGGAGGTCACCGGCCCGCACCTGGGGGACGACTACCTGCGGGGTATCGGCCAGGTGCATGAGTGGCTGATCGCTGCGGCCAACGCCAAGCGCCAGCCGGGCCAGGCGCTGGTCGCCATCAGTCACGCGCACATGGCCGGCGGTTCGGTGTCGGAAGACTCCGAGCGCAGCCTGATCATCGGCAATGCCGAGGCCCTGCCCGCCAGCCTGTTCGGCCCGAGCATCAGCTACGTGGCCCTGGGGCATCTGCACAAGCCGCAGAAGGTCAACGGCGAGGAGCGCATTCGCTACAGCGGCTCGCCGATCCCGCTGTCGTTCTCGGAGATCGGCTACCAGCACCAGATCCTCGATATCCAGCTCGACGGCGAAACCCTGGTCAGCGTCGAGCCGCGGCTGATCCCGCGCGCGGTCAACCTGCAACGCCTGGGCCCGGCGCCGCTGGCGGAGATCCTGCTGCAACTGGCGGAACTGCCGGACATCGACCTGCTGGCCGAAGAGCAGCGCCAGCCCTGGCTGGAAGTACGGGTGCGCCTGGACGAGCCGCAGCCGGACCTGCGCCAGCAAGTGGAAAGCGCTCTGCAGGGCAAGGCCGTGCGTCTGGTGCGGATTGCCGCCGAATACGCCGGCAATGGCGGTCGCGAGGGCGACGACGGCGCCGCGCAACTGGTGGAGCTGGACCAGCTCAGCCCGCAGGACCTGTTCAGCCGCGCCTGGCTGGACAGCTACGGCAGCGAGGTGGACGAACAGACCCTCAAGGACTTCGCGCAACTGCTCCAGGAAGTGCAGCACGAGGAGGAGCAGCCATGAAGATTCTTGCCATCCGCCTGAAGAACCTGGCCTCCCTGGCCGGCCCCTTTGAAATCGACTTCAGCGCCGAGCCCCTGGCCAGCGCCGGGCTGTTCGCCATTACCGGGCCCACCGGCGCCGGCAAGAGCACCCTGCTCGATGCGCTGTGCCTCGCACTGTTCGGCGCGGTGCCGCGGCTGAACAATATCGGCCGCGAAACCAAGGTGCCGGAGGTGGACAGCGAAATGCTCACCAGCGACCCGCGCACCCTGCTGCGCCGTGGCACCGGCAGCGGTTACGCCGAGGTCGACTTCGTCGGCATCGACGGCCATCGCTATCGCGCGCGCTGGGAAACCAACCGCGCCCGGGACAAGGCCAACGGCAAGCTGCAGGCCAGCAAACAGAGCCTGCACGACCTGGACAGTAATCAACTGCTGGCCAGCCAGAAGCGCGACTACGAGCAGTTGATCGAAGCCAAGCTGGGGCTCAACTTCGAGCAGTTCACCCGCGCGGTGATGCTGGCCCAGAGCGAGTTCAGCGCCTTCCTCAAGGCCGACGACAAGGAACGCAGCGAGCTGCTGGAAAAGCTCACCAACACCTCGATCTACAGCCAGCTCGGGCGGCGCGCCTACAGCAAGAGCAAGGAAGCCGAGGAACAGCACAAAACCCTCAAGGCCCAGGCCAGTGGCATCACCCCGCTGGAGCCCGAGGCCCGCGCCGAGCTGGACCAACGCTTCGACGCCGCCCAGCAGCAGCTCAAGGCCCAGCAGGCGCAGCTCAAGCAGCTGGAGCTGCAACACGCCTGGCTCAAGGAACTGCAGCAGTTGCAGGACCAGCAGCGGAGCGCCGCCGAGCAACTGCAACAGGCGCAAACGACCTGGGAAGGCCTGGGCAGCGAGCGGACCAGGCTGATCCGCCTGGAGCAACTGGCGCCGCAACGCCATCAGTTCGCCCGGCAGGTGGAACTGAACCAGCAACTGACGCCGCTGCGCGAACAGATCCGGCAACAGCGCCAGCAACAAGGCGCAGAGCAGCAACGCCAGGGCGAACTGGAGCAACAACTGGGCACGGCCCAGGCCGCGTTACTCGCCGCCCAGGAACAGCAAAGCGCCAGTGCCCCGCTGCTGCGCGAGGCCTTTGCCGAGCAAAGCACCCTCGCCCACCTGGGCAAGGCCTGCGGCGAAGCCGGCGAGCTCAAGGACAAACTGCAACAAGCCAGCGAGCAAGGCCAGCAGGCGATCCAGGCCATGCTCGAACAGCAGCGGCTGGTGGGCGAACGCCTGCAGCGGATTGCCGAGCAGCTGGAACACAGCACCCATCTGGCGCCGCTGAGCGATGCCTGGAATGCCTACCGCGATCGCCTGCAACAGCTGATGCTGGCCGGCAACCGGCTGAACAAGGGCCAGGAAGAACTGCCCGGCCTGCAACAACGGGCCGCCAGCGCGGCGCAGCAACTGGCTGCGCAACGCGATGAGCTGCAAGTGCTGTACAGCGAAGCCGGCGCCGAGCCCCATGCGGTGGCCGAACAGTTGCAGATCCTCAGCGACCTGCTGCAGGACAACCGCAAGCAACAGCGCGCCTTCGAAGAACTGGCGCGGCTGTGGGCCAGCCAGCAGGAGCTGGACAAGCGCGGCGCGGAGCTGGCGGACAAGTTGCAGACCGCGGCGCGCCAGCGCGAAGAGCTGAACCGGATCGGGCTGCAAAGCAAAGCCGAGCTGACGGTCGCCGAACAGACCCTGACGGTGACCCAGCAACTGCTGGAACGCCAGCGCCTGGCGCGCAGCGCCAGTGTCGAAGAGCTGCGCGAGCAGTTGCAGGACGATCAGCCCTGTCCGGTCTGCGGCAGCCACGAGCATCCCTACCATCAGCCCGAGGCGCTGTTGCAGAGCCTGGGTCGCCACGACGAAAGCGAAGAAGCCAACGCACGCAAGGCGGTGGATGAACTCAAGGAAAAGCTCGCCGAACTGCGCAGCCAGGTCGGCGGCCTGATCGCCCAGCAAAAGGAATTCCTCCAGCAACAGGAGCAACTGGCAAGCCAGCAGCAGGCCCTGGCGCCGAGTATCGAAGCCCATCCGCTGGCGGCGGCGCTGCTCGACCAGGACGCCGGCAAGCGCGACGCCTGGCTGAACCAGCAACTGAGCCAACTGAACCAGAGCATCCTGCAGGACGAACAGCGCCAAGGCGCCCTGCTGAAACTGCAAAAGGACGCCGCGCGCCTGCAACAGCAACTGCAAGCGGCGGTCGAGGCCAGCCAGGAAGCCACGCAACAGCTGACCCAGCAGCAACAGCAGCTGGGCGCGGATCGCCAACGCCTGGAAGAAGAACTGTCGGCCTTCGCCACCCTGCTGCCGGCCGATACCCTCGAAGCCCTGCGCAGCGACCCGGCCGCGACCTTTATGCAGATCGACCAGCAGGTCATGCAGCGCCTGGAGCAGCTCGACCAACAGAAGGAAGAGCAACAGGAGCAGCAACAGCGCCAGCTGGCCCTGGACAAGGAACAGGATCGCCAGCAGACCCGCGTGCAGCAACTGCAAGCCGCCCAGGAGCAGTTCAATACCCTGGCCGAACAACAGCAAGCCGCCCGCAACAAGCTCGCGCAATTGCTGGGCGAACACGCCAGTGCCGAGCAGTGGCAGCAACATCTGGAACAGGCCGTGGAACAGGCGCGCGCCGCCGACGTGCAGGCCAACCAGCAGTTGCAGGAAGTCCGCAGCCTGCTGGTGCAGCTGGGCGCGGAACTGCAAGGCAAGGAGGAACGCCTGCTGGCCCTGGAAGCCGAACAGCAGGCGCTGGGCAGCAAGATCGCCGACTGGCGCCAGCAGCACCCGGAACTGGACGACGGCGGCCTGGAACAGTTGCTCAGCCTCGACGACCAGCAGGTCACTGCGTTGCGCCAACAACTGCAAGCGAGCGAAAAGGCAGTGGAACAGGCCAAGGTCCTGGTCACCGAACGCGAGCAACGCCTGCACAGCCATCAGGCCCAGCACGACGGCCAGCTCGACGCCGAACAATTGGCCAGCGCCCTGAGCGAATTGCACAACCAGCTGGCCGCCAGCGAACAGCTGAGCGCCGAACTGCGCGCCCAGCAGAGCGAGGACCAGCGCCGGCAAGACGCCAACCAGGCGCTGGGCGAGCAGATCGCCCAGGCCTACACCGAATGGCAGCGCTGGGCGCGGCTCAATGCCTTGATCGGCTCGGCCAGCGGCGACACCTTCCGCAAGATCGCCCAGGCCTACAACCTCGACCTGCTGGTGCATCACGCCAACGCGCAGCTGCGCCAGCTGGTGCGGCGCTATCGCCTCAAGCGCGGCGGCAGCATGCTCGGCCTGCTGGTGATGGACACGGAAATGGGCGATGAACTGCGCTCGGTGCATTCGCTGTCCGGCGGCGAGACCTTCCTGGTGTCCCTGGCACTGGCCCTGGGCCTGGCGTCCATGGCCTCCAGCACGCTGAAGATCGAGTCGCTGTTTATCGACGAAGGTTTCGGCAGCCTCGATCCGGAATCCCTGCAACTGGCGATGGACGCCCTCGACGGCTTGCAGGCCCAGGGACGCAAGGTGGCGGTGATTTCCCACGTGCAGGAAATGCACGAGCGGATTCCGGTGCAGATCCAGGTACGGCGCCAGGGCAATGGCCTGAGTACCCTGGAGGTGAAATGAATACCCTGTATTCGTTCCGCCGCTGCCCCTATGCCATGCGCGCCCGCCTCGCACTGCGCTACAGCGGAGTGCCGCTGGAGATAGTCGAAGTCAGCCTCAAGGCCAAGCCGGCCGAGATGCTGGCGCTGTCGCCCAAGGGCACGGTGCCGGTGCTCAACGCTGACGGACGGGTGATCGACGAAAGCCTGGACATCATGCGCTGGGCCCTGGCCCAGCACGATCCGCAGGACTGGCTGCTGAAGGACGATGGGCCGGCGCAGCAACGGATCGAGGCGCTGATCGCGGAAAACGACCAGGTGTTCAAGCTGCACCTCAATCGCTACAAATACGCCGAGCGTTATCCCGAACAGCCGATGGAGCATTACCGCAGTCAGGGGGAAGTATTTCTACGGCAGCTGGATGAACTGTTGAGCCAGCACGATTACCTGCTGGCAGATCACCCGAGCCTGGCGGACATGGCCCTGGCGCCTTTCGTGCGGCAGTTCGCCCATGTCGATCGCGAGTGGTTTGCGCAGACGCCTTACCGGCATTTGCAGCGCTGGTTGCAGCGGTTCCTGGAGTCGGAGCTGTTCACCCAGGTGATGGCCAAACCGCCCCTGTAGCCGCTGCCGCAGGCTGCGATCAAGCGCGCAGCGCTTGTAAAACGCCCCACCGCGTATTGGCAGAAAGACCGAGGTGTCCCAGGAGGCGGCCGCTTCGCGACCGATCGCAGCCTGCGGCAGCGGCTACAGGGTTCGCGTTGCTCCTCGGATCAGGCCAGCACACTACACATCTGCAACGCCGAGCAATCGACGCTGAACGGGCCGAAGAACGCGGCCCTGGGTTTGGCTGGCGGGTTGCCGGCCAGCAGGCCCTGGGCCTTGGCGGTTTCAATGTTGTGGGCGATGTTGTGATTGCATTCGATGGCCCGGGCCAGCGAGCCCGCCGAGCCCTGCCCGATCCCCAGCAAGGAAGCGCCATTGGTCATGAACGCCAGGACGGCAATGACCCAGAACCTGCGTCCTTTCATAGCAGCGCCACTCCCGCATCAGGAACCTGTTCGGCGGCTTGCGCGCGGTGTTCGAACTGGATGGCCGGGTAAGCGACCTGGATCGGCGGTTGCACCGTCGACGGGGTCTGGGCCGAGAGGCTGACCAGGAGGACCATGGCCAGGTACAGGCCAATGGCGACATAGGCGCCGCGCTTGGCAGAGGTGAGGATCGAGTGGGCCATGGTGGTCTCCGTGGGCATGTTTCAGTGCCCACAGAATCCGTTAAAAACGCCCGCCGCAGAAACAACCTCGGTGCATAGTCACCATCAGTTGGATTGATCGTTGGTCCGCGGCCAATCAACCCTCAAGCAGGGTCAGCATTCGCTCGCGGGAGGTTTCCGGCTCGCCTTCGACAGGCTGGGCAGCCGAGAGAATCGGGGTGGAATAGAGGAACAGAAGAACCACTGCCAGACGCATCGCCATGCTGTCGATCCTTGGAAAGGAGGAGTCAATTAATTAGCGTCAAATTTAAACATATGGCGATGTGACATTACCAAGCTAATTTGCCTGGCATGGGGGAAAACGTCGCATACAGGTGATGCAGGAGCGACATCACTGCTGTCCGCTGGATGAACGAGTCCATTCAGGGAAGCCAGTGACTTCGCTCCTGCATACCTGGGCGGTGCGGGGAATTTCAGTGTTGGATCTTGTGATCCAGCGCGGCGTAGAAGTTGGCGCTCTGTTGCAGGTATTTCTGGGTGTAGGTGTTGGTCGCGGATTTTTTCTCGCTGATTTCCACGTTGGCGCTGGCTGGCAGGGCCACGGTAGCGGAGATGGCGGAAGCGGCGATCACGGAGAAGAGATTGAAGTTCATTGGGTAACCCTCGTATGCAGTCGGCTTGTTTGCCCGGAAGCCTTGATGCGCCGGGCCGTGAAGCAAAACTACGCCCGAGGGTTGGCGGGTTGAAATTTTTTCCAGCAGTAGCAGATATCAGCGTCATTAATAGAAAGGCTCAGGCCCCGTCGACCGGGGCCTGTGGCTTATTGACGCACCAGGAATTTGATATCGCTGGGTGAATCGAACGGCAGTTTCTGCACGGTCTTGCCGAGGAAACCGGTCTTGGCGTCGCGCTCGATCACCACGATTTCGTTGCTCTTCTGGTTGCCGATCAGCACGTACTTGTTGCTCGGATCGAGGCTGAACTCACGCGGGTGATCGCCCTCCACCGAACGCCGCTGGATCTCCTTGAGCTGGCCGGTGGCTTCGTCGATGGCGAACACCAGCAACTGATTGGCCGTGCCGCGGTTGCTCACGTACAGGTACTTACCGTCCTTGGAAGCGTGCAGCGCACCCGCCGCCTTCTTCTCCTTGCCGCCGCTGGTCAAGTCGAGGATCTGCTTCTGGGTCAGCTTGCCGTCCTGGTAGTCGAACACCGCCACCTGGGCGCTCATTTCCAGGGTCAGGTAAGCGTGCTTGCCATCGGCGCTGAACAGCAGGTGGCGTGGGCCACTGCCCGGCGGCAGCTCGACGAACGCCGGCTCGGCCGCGGTCAGGGGATGTTCGGCGTTGGCCTTGGGGTCGTAGCGGTAGACAAAGACCTTGTCCGCGCCCAGGTCGCTGGCGAACACGAACTGGCCGTCCGGCGACGACACCACCGAATGCACATGGGCCGAGACCTGGCGCTCGGGGTTGACCCCACTGCCCGGGTGGCTGCTGAGCTGGACCACCGGCGACAGCTTGCCATCGGCAGCGACCGGCAACACCGCGAGGCTGCCGCCCGGATCCGCGACCACCGAGTAGTTGCTGACGAACAGGTAGCGGCCATCGCCGCTCAGGCTCGAATGCGTCGGCTCGTTGCCCAGGCTCTGCACCTGGTTGATCGGGTTCAGCTTGTGGCCCTTGGCTTCGATGCTGAAGCTGCTGACCCGGCCGATCGGGTCGGCTTGCCCCGGGCCGTTCTCGTTGACTACGAACAGCTGCTTCTGGTCCTTGGACAGGGTCAGCCAGGACGGGTTGGCGCTCTTGACCACCTGCAGCGGCTTGGCCTCGATCTTGCCGGTGCGGCCGTCGAACTTGAGGCGGTAGATGCCTTCGCTCTGGCCCTGGGTGTAGGAACCGACCAGCAGTTCCTGGGTCTCGACCGGCGCGGCCTGCACGGCCATGGCGCCGACACTGCCAGCCATCAGCAGTGGCCAGAAGTTACGCATCCTCATGTTCATCCTCCTCATCGTTACGGGCACTGAAAGCACTCATGCACACCAGGCGGTGCTCACCGGAGTCGCCGACGATGGTCCAGCTTTGCAGGGTGTCGTCGAAGGTCGCGGCGTTGACCTGGGCCAGGCTGAAACTCCAGCGCTTGGCCGCACGGCCGTCCATGCATTCGATCAGCAGCTGTTGGTCGTCAAGGGTGAAGTCGAAGGCATGCAGCCCGTCGATTTCCAGCATGTCGCAGGCTTGGAGGGCAGTCAGCAAAGTGTCTGTAGCGGCAGTCATGGTCGTCAGTCAGCAATGGAAAGCGGCCATGATAGCGGGTCCGGCGCGGCGCGGCTGTAGTGGCATTGCAAAGTTCGCACGAACCATTGCTACAAATTCTGTAGCCGCTGGCGAAGCCTGCGCCAGGGCCGAAGGCCCTCCTGCACCAGGAACACCGCTGCGACCGTGCCGGTCGATCGCAGCCTCGCGGGCTCGGCAGCGGCTACAGGGGCCGGTGGTGTCTGGCCGGGCAATAAAAAACCGCGACCTGGGTCGCGGTTTTGCTTGGCGCTTCGAAGCTTAGTGGGCGAACAGCGAGTGGCCCTTCTGCCCCGCCAGTTTCTCCGGCTTGATCAGGAATCGCGCCAGCGCCGGCAGCAGCCACAGCGCGCCGAACATGTTCCACAGGAGCATGAAGGTCAGCATCAGGCCCATGTCAGCCTGGAACTTGATGGCCGAGAAGATCCAGGTGGCGACGCCGATGGCCAGGCACAGGCCAGTGAACAGCACCGCCTTGCCGGTGGATTTCAGGGTCTGGTAGTAGGCCTCCTGCAGCGGCAGACCGGCACGCAGGAAACTTTCCAGGCGGCTGTAGATGTAGATCCCGTAGTCCACGCCGATCCCCACCCCGAGCGCCACCACCGGCAAGGTCGCGACCTTGACGCCGATGCCCATGAACGCCATCAGCGCGTTGCCCAGCACCGAGGTCAGCACCAGCGGCAGCACGATGCACAGAGTCGCCGCCCAGGAGCGGAAGGTGATCATGCACATCACCGCCACGCAGATGTACACCAGCACCAGGATGGTCAGTTCCGAGCGTTTGATCACTTCGTTGGTGGCCGCCTCGATCCCGGCGTTACCCGCCGCCAGCAGGAACTCCAGGCCGTCCTTGTTGTGCTCCTTGGCGAACTCCTGGACCGCATGCACCGCGCGGTCGAGGGTCTCGGCCTTGTGGTCGTTAAGGAAGATCAACACCGGCGCCAGCGAGCAGTTGTTGTTGTACAGGCCGTCGGCGCGGGCGATGGAGTTGTTCAGCACGTCCGGGTTGCGCGACAGGGTTTCCCATTTCAGGTTGCCCTCGTTCATGCCCTTGATCATCTGCTTGGACACGGTCACCAGGGAGATCGCCGACTGCACGCCCTCGGTGTTCTGCATCTTCCACATCAGCTCGTCGATCGGCGCCATGGCTTCGTAGCGCGAGCAGCCTTCGGAAGCGGTCTTGACCATCACCACCAGCACGTCGGAACTGGTGGAGTAGTTGTTGATGATGAAGTTGTTGTCCTTGTTGTAGCGCGAGTCCGGACGCAGTTCCGGCGCGCCCTGGTCGAGGTCGCCGATCTTCAGGTTCTGGCTGTACCAGAGGCCGCCACCGAAGGCCAGCAGGGCCAGGAAGATCGACACCGGGGCGACTTTCGGGCTGGCGAAGTTCGACAGCAGGCGCCAGAACGGATGCTCGCGGGTAGCGTCTTTTTTGCTGCGCTCGATCGCGCGCTTGCTGATGCCAACATAGGAAATCGCCACCGGCAACAGGATCAGGTTGGTGAACACGATCACCGCCACGCCGATGGACGCGCCGATGGCCAGCTCACGGATCACCCCGATGTCGATGATCAGCAGGGTGATGAAGCCCACGGCGTCGGCGAGGATCGCGATCATCCCCGGCAGGAACAGCTGGCGAAAGGTGCGCCGGGCCGCGGTCAAGGCATTGTCGGCACCGCTGGACTGCAGGGCGATACCGTTGATTTTCTGCACGCCGTGGGAGATGCCGATGGCGAAGATCAGGAACGGCACCAGCATCGAGTAAGGGTCGAGGCCAAAGCCCACGGCATGCATCAGGCCCAGTTGCCAGACCACCGCCACCAGGGTGGTGATGAGCACGGCGATGGTGCTGCGGATACACCAGGTGAACCAGTACAGCAGCACCAGGGTGATCAGGAAGGCGATGCCAAAGAACATCACCACCATGATCAGGCCATCGATCAGGTCGCCGACCTTCTTGGCGAAACCGACGATGTGGATCTTCACATTGGGGTTCTGCGCCTCGAACTTGTCGCGGATCTTTTCTTCAAGCTGGTGGGAGAACTTCTGGTAGTCCAGGGCCAGCAGCTTGCCCTGGTCCTGCGGGTCCGGGTAGGACTCCAGCAGCGGGATGTCGACGATGCTCGACTTGAAGTCGTTGGCCACCAGGCGCCCGACCTGGCCCGACTTGAGCACGTTGTTGCGCAGCAGGTCGAGGCTGTCGGCCGAGCCGTTGTAGCTCTGCGGGATCACTTCGCCGCCGGCGAAGCCCTCCTCCGTCACCTCGGTCCAGCGCACGCTGGGGCTCCACAGCGACTTGAGGCCCGAGCGGTCGACGCCGGAGATGTAGAACACCTCGTCGTGGATCTGCCGCAGCGTCTCCATGTAGTCCTTGGTGAAGATGTCACCGTCCTTGGCTTCCACCGAGATACGCACGGTGTTGCCCAGGTTCGCCAGGTCGTTGCGATGCTCCATCATCTTCTCGATGAAGGGATGCTCGAGCGGGATCATTTTTTCGAAGCTGGTGGACGGTTTGATCAGCGTGGCCTGCCAGAACAGGAAAACGCTGACCAGCAGGCAGATGACGATCACTGCCGGGCGGTTGTTGAAAATCAGACGCTCGAGAAACGTCGCCTTGTCGGTTTGATGACTGCTCATGGAAGTGTTCCCGCCTTCTTATTATTGGCCCGGCTTGCTTGCCCTGATTATTTTCCGAGATCGGCGCCATTCGACGAGGTCGAGCGCACACCGCCCTGCCCCGCCAGAATCAGGTTGCCATTGCCGGCTGCCGTCACCGCTGCCAGGGAGATCCGGTCCGGACGGTTGTAGACGCTGAAGGTCACGCCGTTGTCGGTGCTGCGCACCACGCTGCCGCCGTTGCCGACGATCACCAGCGAACCGTCGTCCAGCAGCGTGGCGCCGGACAGGCCGAACTCCAGGCTGCCGCGGGCGGCCTTGAGCTCGACCTGCTCCCAGGTGCTGCCGAAGTCGGTGGAGCGATAGAGGTTGCCGCGCAGGCCGTAAGCCAGCAACGTGGCGGGCTGGGCGGTGCCGATCACGCCGAAGAACGAACCTTCATAAGGGCCTTCGAGGCGTTCCCAGGTTTGTCCCCAGTCGGCGGAGCGGAACATGCTGCCCTGCTCGCCGACGATGAACAGGCCGGAATCCTTCACCGCGGCGATGGCGTTGAGGTGGTACTGGTCTTCGTTGTCCAGGCGGTCGCTGGCGTCTTCCCAGGTTTTACCGCCGTCGGTGGTGGCCAGCAGCGCGCCGTAGGCGCCCACGGCAAAACCGTTGCTGATGTCCTGGAACCACACGTCCAGCAGCGGCGCTTCGCGCTTGAGGTCTTCGAATTGCTTGGTCCAGGTCAGGCCACCGTCTTCGCTGGCGAGCACCTGGGCATCGTGGCCGACGGCCCAACCGTGCTTGGCATCGACGAAATACACCGCGGTCAGCAGCTGCCGGGTCGGCACCTTGGCCTGGGTCCAGGTCTGGCCCTGGTCGTCGGAATAAAGAATGTGCCCACGATCGCCGACGGCGACCAGGCGCGGACCGGCATGCACGACATCGAGCATCAGGCCCTTGCTGGCCTTGGCCGATTCGGTGGAATAGACAGTGTCCGCCGCGGACGCGGCGGCCTGGACCGGGGCCGACAACAGGGCGACCCCCAACAGCGAGAGCGCTGTAGCCAGCAACGCAAATCTGCGCAAGGCCGGCGGGCGGCAGGAACTCACACCCATGACAGGCTCACTCATAGACCTCTCCCCCATTTATTATTGTTAGGTCGTTCAACCTTTACAGGGCGCCGTTCGGGGCGGTTAGGACAATGTCCTGAAACCTGCAATCTAGAGCCCCTTCGGAAGCTGACCTATCCTATCGGGCTTTCGAAACGTCTGACAATCGACACCACGTTATCTTTTGTTAACCATCGCCCCAGCCTGGAACCTGACTGCTCAGTCGATACTGGGGGTGGTGTACGAAGCGTAGCTGAGGCAAGAACACCAACGCCGCGGACTGCACTCCTCGATCCCAGTGGCTGCAGCCGATAGCCGCGCAAAGACTGACTCAGGCCATGGGCCTCGCCTCCTGGCTTTGGCTATGATGAGCAGCGTGATCTGCGAGTCGGATGTCGGGAGTGAGCCATGATTGCCATACGCGAGGCGTGGAAAGCCGGATTGCTGGGACGCGCGCACTGGGCCCGCAACCTGGTGTCCGGGGTGATTGTCGGCGTGGTGGCGCTGCCCCTGGCCATGGCCTTCGCCATCGCCTCCGGGGTCAAGCCCGAACAGGGGATCTACACCGCCATCGTCGGCGGCCTGCTGGTGTCGCTGTTCGGCGGCAGCCGCTTGCAGATCGCCGGTCCCACCGGGGCCTTTATCGTGATTCTGGCCGGGGTCACTGCCAAGTACGGGGTCGACGGCCTGCAACTGGCGACCATGATGGCCGGGATCATCCTGTTCCTGCTGGGCATCAGTCGCCTCGGGGCGCTGATCAAGTTCATCCCGGACCCGGTGATACTCGGCTTTACCGCCGGGATAGGGGTGATCATCTGGGTCAGCCAGTGGAAGGACTTCTTCGGCCTGCCCGCCGTCGGCGGCGAGTACTTCCACCAGAAGCTCTGGCACCTGCTGCAAGCCCTGCCCGACCTGCACCTGGCCACCACCTTGCTGGCCCTGCTCAGCCTGGCGCTGTTGTGGGGCGTGCCGAGGATCGCGCAGCTCAAACGCCTGCCGGCGCCCCTGGTCGCCATGACCCTGGCCACGGCCCTGCAGTCCCTGTTCCAGTTCGACGGCGTGGCCACCATCGGCAGCGCCTTCGGCGGTATTCCCCAGGGGTTGCCGGCGTTGCAGCTGCCTGAAATCAGCCTGCCGCGAGTGCTGGACCTGATCGGTCCGGCCTTCGCCATCGCCATGCTCGGCGCCATCGAGTCGCTGTTGTCGGCGGTGGTGGCCGACGGCATGGCCGGCACCCGCCACGACTCCAACCAGGAACTGATCGGCCAGGGCATCGCCAACCTGGCCACCCCGCTGTTCGGCGGATTCGCCGCCACCGGCGCGATTGCCCGCACCGCAACCAATATCCGCAACGGCGGCAGCAGCCCGCTGGCGGGCATCATCCACGCGCTGGTCCTGGTGCTGATCATCCTGTTTCTCGCGCCACTGGCGGCCAATATCCCGCTGTGCGCCCTGGCGGCGATCCTGTTCGTGGTGGCCTACAACATGAGCGAACTGCACCACTTCAAGCGCATGGTGCAACGGGCGCCCCGGGCGGACGTGGCGATTCTGCTGGCCACCTTTGTCCTCACGGTGTTCAGCGACCTGGTGATCGCGGTGAATATCGGGGTGATCCTGGCGATGCTGCACTTCCTGCGGCGCATGGCCTCCTCGGTGGAGGTGCAACAGGTGGTGGAGCAGGACCTGCAACATGAGCTGCACGGCAACGGCCAGTTGCATCTGCCACCGGGCGTGCTGATCTACACCATCGAGGGGCCGCTGTTCTTCGGTGCCGCGGAGACTTTCGAGCGCGCGCTGGCGCAGACCCACAGCGACCCGCAGGTGCTGATCATTCGCCTGAGACACGTGCCTTTCATGGATATCACCGGCTTGCAGATGCTGGAGGAAGTGATAGGCCAACTGCACAAGCGCGGGATTGTGGTGAAGCTGTGCGAAGCCAACCTCAAGGTCCACACCAAGCTTGAACGGGTCGGCATCCTGCACGCCATCGGCGCGCAGAACTATCACCGGGATCTGCCTGAAGCCTTGCAGAGCGAGCCGGACAGCTCCACTCCCCTGTAGGAGCGGCCGGTCGACGCTCGATTGCTCGCGATAAGACCTGAACGACAACGCGCGGCATCTGGGGCCGCGCGTTGGCTTGAGTTTTTTCGCGAGCAATCGAGCGTCGACCGGCCGCTCCTACAAGGGTCAGGCCAGGCTTTTGCTAACCACTTCGAACACATCGCTGGACAGCTCGCCGGAGGCGCGGATGCGTTCCAGCTCGCCTTTCATCAGCGCCTGGCGGGCGCTGTCGTATTTGCGCCAGCGGGTCAGCGGCGCCAGTTGCCGCGAGGCGATCTGCGGGTTGAAGCCGTTGAGCTGGATCACCAGGTCGGCCAGGAAACGGTAGCCGGAGCCGTCCGCGGCGTGGAAGTTGATCAGGTTCTGGCCGGCGAAGGCGCCGATCAGGGCGCGCACCTTGTTCGGGTTCTTGATGTTGAACGCCGGGTGCTGCATCAGCGCCTTGACCCGCTCCAGCCCGCCCGGCAGCGTGCTGCCGGCCTGGACGCTGAACCACTGGTCCATGACCAGGGCATTGTCCTTGAAGTGCTCGGCGAACACCGCCAGGGCCTTGGCCTTCTCGGCCTCGAACGGCGAGTTGACCAGCACCGCCAGCGCTGTCAGGCGCTCGGTCATGTTGTCGGCGGCGTCGAACTGCTCGATGGCCGCCGCCAGCACTTGCGGCTTCTCGGTGAGCATCAGGTACGACAGCGCGATGTTTTGCAGGGCGCGACGGGCGAAGTGCGCAGACTCGGCGACATAGTCGGTGCTCCGAGAGACCTCGCGATTGGCCTGGTAACGCTTCCACAGCGCGTCGAACAGGCTATCGGCCAATTGCTGGCGAGCGAACTCGCGCGCCGCATGAATGGCCTCGACATCCGCCACTTCGCTGATCTCGGTCAGGTAGGCCTCGCCCGGCAGCGAGAGCATTTCCGCGACCATGGCCTGGTCCAGGCTGTCGTCGGCCAGCAGCGTCGCCAGCGCGGTGACCAGACGCTGGTCCAGCACCAGTGCCTGGCCCTGCTGGTGCTGGGCAATCAGGTCTTGCAGCACCTGCACCGCCAGTTGCTGGCCGGCGTCCCAACGGTTGAAGCCGTCGCTGTCGTGCTGCATGAGGAACATCAGCTGGTCGCGGTTGTACGGGAAGCTCAGCTTCACCGGCGCCGAGAAGCCGCGCAGCAAGGACGGCAGCGGCTGTTCGGCGATGTCGACGAAGGTGAAGGTCTGCTCGGCTTCGGTCACCGAGATCACCCGCGAAGTGCCTTGCGCGGCGGCTTCGCCGGCCAGGCGCAGGGCAATGGCCGCGCCCTTGGCGTCCAGCAGGCCCAGCTCGACCGGAATCACGAACGGCAGCTTTTCCACCTTGTCCGGGGTTTGCGGGCAGCTCTGGCGGAAGGTCAGGCTGTAGGTCTTCGCCGCCGCGTCATAGGCCTCGCTGACCGCCAGGCGCGGGGTGCCGGCCTGGCTGTACCAGCGCTTGAACTGGGCGAGGTCGATGCCGTTGGCGTCTTCCATGGCCTTGACGAAATCGTCGCAGGTCACGGCCTGGCCGTCGTGGCGCTCGAAGTACAGGTCGCTGCCCTTGCGGAAGCCTTCGGCGCCCACCAGGGTGCGGATCATGCCGACCACTTCCGAGCCCTTCTCGTACACGGTCAGGGTGTAGAAGTTGGAGATCTCGATAAAACTTTCCGGGCGCACGGCGTGAGCCATGGGGCCGGCGTCTTCGGCGAACTGGTGGGTGCGCAGGTAGGCCACGTCCTGGATGCGCTTGACCGTGCGCGAGTTCATGTCCGAGGAGAAGCCGGCATCGCGGAATACCGTGAAGCCTTCCTTGAGCGACAGCTGGAACCAGTCGCGGCAGGTCACGCGGTTGCCCGACCAGTTGTGGAAGTATTCGTGGGCGACGATCGCCTCGACCCGCTGGTGCGCGGCGTCGGTGGCGGTCTCGGCGCGGGCCAGCACGGCGCTGGAGTTGAAGATGTTGAGGCCCTTGTTTTCCATGGCGCCCATGTTGAAGTCGTTGACCGCGACGATCATGAAGATGTCCAGGTCGTACTCACGGCCATAGGTCTGTTCATCCCAGCGCATGGATTTCTTCAGGCTGGTCATGGCGTGCTGGCACTTGTCGATGTTTTCCGGCTCGACGTAGATGCGCAGCGCGACCTCGCGCTGGTTCATGGTGGTGAAGCTGTCCTCGACGCACCACAGATCGCCCGCCACCAGGGCGAACAGGTAGGCCGGCTTCATGAACGGGTCTTCCCAGGTCGCCCAGTGCCGGCCGTCTTCGCCCGGTCCGCTGGCGATCGGGTTGCCGTTGGACAGCAGCACCGGATAGCTGTGCTGCTCGGCCACCACTGTGGTGGTGAACTTGCTCATCACGTCCGGGCGGTCGAGGTAGTACGTGATCTTGCGAAAGCCCTCGGCCTCGCACTGGGTGCAGAACATGCCGCTGGACTTGTACAGGCCTTCCAGGGCGGTGTTGCTTTCCGGGTGGATCTTGACGCTGGTGTCGACAGTGAAGGATTCGCTGCTCGGCTGCAGGGTCAGGTGGTTGGCGCTCAGCTGGTAATCCGCGGCCGTCAGCTCGCGGTCGCCCAGGGACACCGACAGCAGCTCCAGCTGCTGGCCGTCGAGCACCAGCGGCGGCAGGCCACCGCCATGCACTGGGTTGCGGCGCATCACCAGTTGCGCATGGACCAGGCTGTGGTCCTCGAACAACTCGAAGGTCAGGTGTGTTTCGTCGATCAGGTACTCGGGCGCCTGATAGTCCTTCAGGTAAATCATCTTCGGTTGTTCGGTGCGCATGCGTCGAATCCTTCTACTGATGCACGGCGAGCTGGTAGGCCGTGTATTTACGAATGTTGATCACGCCGGTATCGAAGATCAGGTATTGGCCCTTGATCCCCAGCAGCGTGCCTTCGGCAATCGGGTTTTTGTCCAGGTTGAAGCTGACGATCTTGGCCGGGTACTGCTCGACCGGGTAGCGGATCTCGATCGGCTCGACATCGCTGACCGGTTGGATCGCCTGCAGGCCGAAGCGTTCCTGCAAGGCGCGCAGGCCCTCGGCGCAGGAAGCGAACAGCTGGTCGCGCACCTGCGCCAGGTTCACCGCCTCGGCGTCGCCCTTGAGCAAGGCGCGCCAGTTGGTCTTGTCGGCCACCTGGGTGCGGAACAGGTCCTCGACGAAACCGGACTGCTGGCGGGTCGCCACGCGCATGATCGGCAGCGCCTGGCTGGCGCCCTGGTCGAGCCAGCGGGTGGGCAGCTGGGTGGCGCGGGTAATGCCGACCTTGATCCCCGACGAATTGGCCAGGTACACCACGTGGTCGGTCATGCAGAACTGCTCGCCCCAGGACGGCTCGCGGCAGGTGCCGGCGTCGTAGTGGCAGCGTTCCGGGCTCATGATGCAGACATCGCACTGGGCCAGCTTGGTCATGCACGGGTAGCAGTAACCCTGACTGAAGCTGGTCTTGGTCTTGCGCCCGCAATGGGTGCAGTGGATCGCCCCCAGGTATTCCAGGCGCACGGTGCTGCCGATCAACGGATTGACCGGCACCTCGGTGTCGCCAAGACGAAAGGCGTACTGGACATCCGCCCCGTCCAGGCGCACCGACATTTTACTGATGGAGCCACGGCCAATTTCGATCAATGGATGGCATCCGACTTGAACAGGATATTCGGCACTTCGATCGACTTCGACGCACACTCCTGCGGGCCCATGTAGCCGGTGCGCTGCTCTTCGGGCAGGTTCTGCATTTCCCAGGCGATCATCGCCTGCAGGGACAGTTCGCGCTGCTCGGCGGTGAGCTTGCGGCCATCGGACCATTTGCCGATCTCTACCGCCAGTTTCAGGCTCTGGTAGATGTCCGGGGTGATGTTTTCAATCATTTCAACAAACGACGACATAAGCGGTCTCCAGCATTAGACGGCCAGTTTACGGCGACTGTACAAGCCGCCCAACAAACCTGTGAGGCATCCGACGAGCAACCCGCCGACGTGGGCGGCGTTGGCGATTTCACCGAAGCCGATCACCGAGATCAGCCCCGACATACAGATCAGCAACCACACCAGCATCATCGCCAGGACTCCGCGAGGCAGGCGATAGGCCGGGTTGGGCGACAGCAACTGATAGATCCAGCAATGCCCGAGCAGGCCGTAGAGCACGCCGGACAGGCCGCCGAACAGGCTCGGCCCGCTGAACAGGTATTGCGCGTAGTTCGACACCAGGCTGAACAGCAACGTCAGGCCCAGCAGGTTGATGCTGCCCTGGCGCTGTTCGATGCGCCGCCCCAGCTCCCAGTACCACATGCCGTTCATGGCGATGTGCAGGAAGCCGAAGTGGATCAGCATCGGCGTGACCAGGCGCCACCACTGCCCCGCCGCCAGGCTGTCGGCCAGGGGCGTGAACTGGATGTAGTCGCCGACCACGCGGAATTCGAGGAAGGTCAGCCAGCGCAGGGTGCCAAGGTTTTCGCCGAGCAAAGTCAAGGCGGCAACAATCAGGCTCAGCAGCAGGATCAGCGCAGTAGCCGGGCTACGCCGCAGTTGCTCGACGAACCCCGGACGCCGCAGGGCGGCGCCGGCCTCGGGGATGTCCAGTTGCTGCTCGGGATCGCCCGCCGGAAAACGCTCGTACAACGAACGCACGTCCTCGCTGATGGCGTCCGGCACCCAGAGCACCTGCTCCCCCGCTTCCTCGCTGACCCGGTGCGGCACCTGCATGCGCTGCAACAGTTTGACGAAGCCACTCAGGTCCACATTCAACGGCAGACGCAATACCGCAACCGCACTCATTGCTGCTCCTCCGGCCGCTCGACATAGACCCAGACGAATTTGTCCGGGTCCAGGCGGGTTTCCTGGTCCAGGCGATAAGCCACCAGCTTGCCGTAGAGCACCGCGCTGTAATCCAGGCAGGCCAGGTTCGAGCGAATCGGCGCCGGTTTGCCGCTGCGCCAGTAATGGCCGACGAACAGCAACGGCTCATCGACGCCGTAGCGCAGCAGGTTGTTTTTCTCCGCCGAGGACAGCGGCGTGCGAGCTACCGGCTCGGGCAGCGCATCGGGCTGGAACACGATGTCGCCGTAGGTCTGCGGGTCGTCTTCCCAGAACTTGGTGCGGAAGAACGAACGGGTCAGGCCATCGCCGCTGGTCATGGTCAGGCCATGGGGCAGGCGCATGTCGGTGCCGCGCAGCAGGCGGTCGAACACGTTATTGGCGAAGCTGCCGGGTACCGCCGAGGCCTGGAGGAAGTGCTCGTCGATGCAGCCGTCGGGGTATTGCGCCCGCAGCGGTTCGATCAGGCCGGCGTCCCAGCAGGCATGCACCACGCGAAAACGCCCGGCGTCGATGAACAGCGGCATCTGGTAGAACCAGTCGAGGAAATCGTGCCAGTCCTTGGGGTACTGCTCGAATTGCGCCAGGGTCTCATTGATCAGCCGGGCATGGCGCGGCGTGTGTTCGCGCACGAAATGCCTGCCGCCGCCGGGCGCTGCCGGGGTGACCCAGCCCAGGGCGTTGAACTCATGGTTACCCATGACGCACAGCGCCTGGCCGGCCTCGACCATGTCGTGGACGATGTGCAAGGCTTCGCGGATCCGTGGGCCGCGGTCGATGATGTCGCCGAGGAACACCGCCATGCGCGACGGATGCCGCCAGACGCCGCCCTGCTTGCGATAACCGAGCTTGTCCAGCAGGTGTTCGAGGGTCAGGGCGCAACCGTGCACATCACCGATCAGGTCATAACTTCGCGCGGGATCGAGCATCAGTCGCCTCCACCACCCAGTCGGCTGCCCCAGCCGAGCTTGGTCCGGCAGACCTCGTAATAGTTGTGGTCCAGCGGATGGATCAGGCGCAGTTTCTGCGCCTTCTTGCTGACAGTGATGGTGTCACCGGGGGCACAGGTGAAATGGTTCTGCCCGTCGCAGGAAACCTGCGGGTAGATCTGCATATCCTTGGACACGACGATTTTCAGCTCGCTGTTGCCATCGACCACGATCGGCCTTCCCGACAAGGTATGGGGGTACATCGGCACAATCACAATGGCGTCGAGCTTGGGATGCATGATCGGCCCGCCGGCGGACAAGGCGTAGGCGGTGGAGCCGGTCGGCGTGGCGACGATCAGGCCGTCGGCCTTCTGGCTGCAGACGAACTGGCCGTCGATGTAGATCTCGAACTCGATCATCCGCGTCGACTTGCCCGGGTGCAGCACCACATCGTTCAGTGCGTCGCCCTGGCCGATGGCTTCGGCGTGGCGCCGCACTTCGGCCTGCAGCAGGAAACGGTTTTCCACCAGGTAATGGCCGTCGAGGACTTCGGCGACCTTGACTTCCAGCTCGTCCGGACGAATGTCGGTGAGGAAGCCCAGGCTGCCGCGGTTGATCCCCAGCACCGGAATGTTGTGGCGCGCCAGGGCACGGGCCGCGCCCAGCAGGCTGCCGTCGCCGCCGACCACGATCACCATGTCGCAGACTTCGCCGAGCAGCTTGCGCGAGGAGGTCTGCAGGCCGTGGCCGGGCAGCACTTCGGCGATGGTGTCTTCGAGGATCACATGCAGGTGGCGGGCGAGCAGAAACTTTTTCAGTCGGCGAACTGTGTCCAGCACCTGCGAACTGCCCAGGCGACCGATAATGCCGATATTGCGAAATTGCTCCATGGGGCTCCTGCAGGGGTTCTGGGACGGGCAAAGCAGAGATTATGGGCGAAAGCCGGCCATAGACAAAATCCTTTCAGCCTCGACGTTAGGCGCTATGCTCGCAGAATGATCCTGTTTCCCGGCTTGCTCGACCTCCCCCGCCAGTTGCGCCACCCCGAAGTGCGCGACCTGGCCTGGGTCATCCTCGCGCCGCCGATGCTCGACCAGACGCCCTGGCCGCAGCGCCATCCACTGGCCGGCAGCGACTGGGTGCAGGCGCCGCAGCTGCTGGCGCACTGGCTGCATCAGCTGGACCAGGACGGCCGCGCCCTGCGCCGCTGGCTGGCCCTCGGGCCGACCAAACGCCTGGGGCTGTACTACGAACGCCTGTGGCAATTTGCCGTACAGCACGCGCCCGGCGTCGAGCTGCTGGCGGCCAACCTGCCGATCCGTCGCGCCGGCCACACCCTGGGCGAACTGGACATGCTGCTGCGCGATCGCGACGGCATTCACCATCTGGAACTGGCGATCAAGCTCTACCTCGGCCCGCAACATGGCAACGGCACGAACACCGCGTTGTGGCTGGGCCCCGGCTGCCACGATCGCCTGGACCGCAAGCTGGCGCACCTGAACGAACACCAGTTACCGATCTCCGCCCGCGCCGACAGCCTGGAAGTGCTGGCGGCCATGGATATCCAGGACTTCAGCGCCCACCTGTGGCTCGGCGGCTACCTGCTCTACCCCTGGCCCGGCACCACGCAACCGCCCCGCGGCGCCCACCCGCAGCACCTGCGCGGGCGTTGGCTGCACCAGCGCGACTGGCCAGCCTTTATCGCGCAAAGCCCGCCCGGGCGCTGGCAACCCTTGCCACGCCAGGCCTGGCTGGCGCCCGCGTCCTACCCGCCGGAACAAACCTGGAGCGCCCCACAGCTGCAAGCCTGGCTGGAGGAACTCGACCCGCACGCCCCGGCGCAACTGCTGGTGCGCCTCACGGAAAACCGCGCCGGCGACTGGGAGGAAGCCGAACGCCTGTTCCTGGTGGCGGACCTCTGGCCGAATGTGCCAGGGGCGAGTTGAGCTTCTATAACTCCTTCAACTGCGCCAAACACCGAACCTGTAGGAGCGAGCTTGCTCGCGATAGGGGCAACGCGGGGTGCCAGATACGACACTTCGCGAGCAAGCTCGCTCCTACAGGTTACGTGGTGGATGCGGGTTTTCGACGAATACGAACCTGCCCCTCACATCACCGACAAGCGCAGGGCCAGCGCCGCCAGGGTCACCAGCAGCACCGGCAGGGTCAGCACGATGCCGACCTTGAAGTAGCGGCCCCAGCCGATATGGATGTCCTTGCGATCCAGCACGTGCAGCCAGAGCAAGGTGGCCAGGCTGCCGATCGGAGTGATCTTCGGCCCCAGGTCGCTGCCGATCACGTTGGCGTAGATCATCGCGTCCTTGATCACGCCGCTGGCCTGGCTGGCGTCGATGGACAGCGCGCCGATCAGCACCGTCGGCAGGTTGTTCATGATCGATGACAGGACGGCGGTCAGCAGCCCGGTGCCCATGGCCGCGCCCCAGATGCCGTAGTCGGCGAAGCGGTCGAGCCAGCCGGCCAAGTGGGTGGTCAGCCCGGCATTACGCAGGCCGTACACCACCAGGTACATGCCGAGGGAGAAAATCACGATCTGCCACGGCGCTTCCTTGAGCACCTTGCGCGTCGAAATCTTGTGGCCCTTGGCCGCGATGCCCAGCAGCAAGGCCGCGCACACCGCCGAAATCGCGCTGATGGGAATGCCCAGCGGCTCCAGGGCAAAACAGCCCAGCAGCAGGATGACCAGCACCCACCAGCCGGCGACAAAGGTGGCCTTGTCGTGGATCGCGCTGGCGGGCAGCTCCAGTTCCTCGGGGTTGTAGGCCTGCGGAATGTCGCGGCGGAAGAACCACAGCAGCACCGCCAGGGTCGCGGCCACGCTGACCAGGTTCACCGGCAGCATCACCGCGGCGTACTGGTTGAAGCCGATATTGAAGAAGTCCGCGGAAACGATGTTCACCAGGTTCGACACCACCAGCGGCAGGCTCGCGGTATCGGCGATGAACCCGGCGCCCATGACGAACGCCAGGGTCGCGGCCCGGGAGAAGCGCAACGCCAGCAGCATGGAAATCACGATCGGCGTGAGAATCAGCGCCGCCCCGTCGTTGGCGAACAGCGCCGACACCAGCGCCCCCAGCAGCACCATGAAGGCAAACAGCTTGCGCCCGCTGCCCTGCCCCCAGCGCGCCACATGCAAGGCCGCCCAGGCGAAAAACCCGGCCTCGTCGAGCAGCAGGCTGATGATGATCAAGGCCACGAAGGTGCCGGTGGCGTTCCAGATGATCTGCCAGACCACCGGAATGTCCGTCAGTTGTACCACCCCGAACAGCAACGCCAGCACCGCGCCGAACACCGCGCTCCAGCCCACGCCGAGGCCCTTGGGCTGCCAGATCACCAGGGTAATGGTCAGCAGGAAAATCAATGAAGCAGTCAGCATGCCGGGCAGCCTTGAACAGGAAAAGTGAGGTGGATGGGAATTCAGCAGCAGCGCACGGGGCGATCGGCCATGGTCTGCAGGCGTTGCAGGTCAGCCTGCAGCCAGGGGCTGTTGGCCTCCAGCGTGTCCTGCAGCAATGCGGTCACCCAGGGTGACAATTGCGGGTGCAGCCGGTAGTAGATCCATTGCCCCTGGCGGCGGTCGGCCAGCAGGCCGCAACTGCGCAACAGCGCCAGGTGCCGGGAGATCTTCGGCTGGCTCTGGCCCAGGGCGGCGGTCAACTCACAGACACACAACTCGCCTTCGCGGGTCACGAGCAAGGCGATGCGACTGCGGGTTTCGTCGGCAAGCGCCTTGAACAGTTCGGCGGGGTTGAGAGCGTCGGACACCAGGGCCACTCCAGGCAGTTGGAGCGGCGAATATATGAATATTCAGATATGCGGTAAAGCGCTTTTCTCACGACGAGAGGAATATCCCATCACCCGCGGAAGCCGGCTGGCCGACTCCCGCGGTGCCAGGATCAGAGCTTTTTGTGCTGCTCGACCCACTGCGCGTAGGCGTTGATGAACTTCTCCAGGAACGGCTTGAGCGACTCGGACAGCTTGCCCGCCTCGTCGAAGGCCGAACCGGCGCCGCTCAGGTAGGCTTCCGGCTGCTGCATGCACGGTACATTGAGGAACACCAGGGACTGGCGCAGGTGATGGTTGGCGCCAAAACCGCCGATAGCGCCCGGGGATGCGCTGATCACCGCCCCCGGCTTGCCGTTCCAGGCGCTCTTGCCGTAGGGGCGCGACCCCACGTCGATGGCGTTTTTCATGGGTGCGGGAACCGAGCGGTTGTATTCCGGAGTGACGAACAGTACGGCATCGGCGGCGCTGACCTGCTCGCGGAACACCTTGTAGGCGGCCGGCGGATCCACATCGATGTCTTCGTTGTAGAGCGGCAGGTCGCCGATCTCGACAATCTGCAACCGCAGGTTGGCCGGCGCCAGTTCGGCCAGGGCCAGCGCCACTTTCCGGTTGATCGAGGCCTTTCTCAGGCTGCCAACCAGCACTGCAATCGTGTAGACGTTGCTCATAGTGAATCCCCGACTTCTGGTTAAGGAGGCTGGTAGTTATAGATGATCCACCCCGACCACAGCCACCCCGCCACAGGAAATTCCGTGGGCTTTTCCAGGCCCTCGCTCCGCTGCACGCCAGTTGCAATCAGGACCGCGGACTATTTTTTTTCCGCCGCTAAACTTACTTCGCCCAGGCAGGGTCTACAGGACCGCAAATTGAGTGTTTTATCTCCAGAGGCTCTAAAGATGGCAGCAGTACTCGTCGGACAATTTCATGCCAGGGACGCGGAAGGCCGGGTCTATTCGGTGCATGAGTTCCAGGAATCCACCCCGTCGCCAGACGGCATCGCCGGCTCGGAGCCTGTTACCACCTATCGCCTGGCCATTGGCGACCGCGTCAACAAAATGGACGACAACCAGTTTCTCCTCGTGCAATCGGGCGTCACCCTCATTCGCGAACCCGAGACCATCCTTCCTTCATAACGTGCCGTTATGAGCAGAAGTCATATGCGCGGACATGAGTTAGGATTCAGTGTGAATCCCTCACCGGCTGGACATGGACTTCAAGCATGCGTTTACGTCATATCGAAGTGATTCAGGCGCTCCTGCAAACCGGACACCTGGGCACGGCCGCCGAGCTGCTGCAACTGCCGGTGGCCGAGGTGGAAACGATCCTGCGCGACGCCGAAAGCCAATCGGGTTTCATGCTCTTCGCCAGTGTTCGCGGACGCCTGCAAGCCACCCGGGAGGCCCGCGAGCTACAGCCGGCGATCGCCACCCTGTATGACGCCTTCGAACCCGTGCAACGCCTGGCCGACAGCCTGAAGCAATACCAGGCGCCGCCCTTGCGCATCATCGGCACCCCGCCCCTGGCCCAGCAACTGTTGCCACAGAGCATCGCCGCCCTGCGCCGGCGTTTTCCCGATACCCCGTGCAACCTCGCCAGCCAGGGCACCCGCGACATGGTCAAGAGCCTGTTGCTGCGCGAAGGCGACCTGGGCCTGAGCCTGCACAACCCCGATCACCCCGATATCCAGTGCGTCGCCCTGGCCCAGGGCAAGCTGCAACTGCTGGCCCCGCACGGCTGGCTGCAACCGAAGCAGAAGTACATTTCCCTGCAGGACCTGGCGGGCCAGGCCATGGTCGGCCTGGAAGGCCAGGACCCGCTGAGCGTGGCCCTGGACAGCAAGCTGCAGAACCTGCGCCCGAGCCCGACTATCCACACCCGGGTACAGACCCACCAGATGATGCGCAGCATGGTCGAGGCCGGCGAAGGCCTGGCGATTGTCGACCCCTTCACCGCACTGGGCGCGCGCGAGGGCGGCCTGGACGTCTGCCCGCTGTCGCCACCGATCCCGGTCACCCTCTATGCCCTGACCCGCAGCGGCACCCCCTCCTCGCCCACCCTGGAGGCGCTGCTGGAAACCCTGACGGAAAAGGCTGAAGGCATGCTGGCCGGCTAGACCCCGGTTTCCCGCGCCAGCTCGTCGTTGAACAGCCGATACCAGAAAATCGCCACCTCGGCGGTGGTCGGATCGATCCCGCGGTAACGCAGATGATCGATGCCGCCGACCACATAACCGCAGCGCTCGTACAAGCGGCAGGCCCCCAGGTTGTTGTTCTGGGTCTCGAGCATGATGCCCGGCAGTTTTTTCTTGCGACTCCAGAACTGCGCCACATCCAGCAAAGCCTTGGCCACCCCGTGGCGCCGCGCCGGCGCATGCACCGCCAGCTCGTCGATATGGGCGTAACCGTTCCAGTTGGTGCTGACCACCACATGGCCAACCGGCTCGTCGTCCAGGTAGGCCATGAACACCGCGCTGTCGGCGGCGTCGCGATAGCTGCTGAATTCTTCGGGGTCGATGCCGTAGCACTTGCGGTACGGGGTGATGTGATGCAACGGCCACTTGGCCACCACCTGCTCGCTCTGTGCCTGGGCATAGGCGCTGACCTCGAAGCTGAAGTCGCTGCCCCAGACATACGCGGCGAAACCGTCGTCGGCGACACGTACCGACAGGCCGGGGTACTTGGGGTTGATCATTGGCTGCATAGCGGGAAACGTCCTCAAACCTTGATGCAATCGACGGTGTACTGCCGCCCATTGCCTTCGTCTTCATGCTGCAATCCATGCACATCCGCGACAAAGCCGGGAAAGCTGCTATCGAACGTACGGGCGAAAGCCAGGTAATCGATGATCGAGCGGGTTGACTCGGTGAAGCGCTCGCCCGGCATGATCAGGGGAATACCCGGCGGGTATGGCACCAGCATCACCGCCGCCACCCGCCCGGCGAGGGCATCGATGGACACCGCCTCGACCTCGCCCCGCACCAACTGATCGTAGGCGTCGGCGGGCTTCATCGCCACCTCCGGCAGCACGGTGTACATGCGCTTGAGGTGCTTGGCCGTGGCATTGCTGCGGTAGCAGGCATGCAACTGATCGCAGAGGTCGCGCAGGCCCATGCCCTGGTAGCGCGCCATGTCTTGCTGGGCGATGCTCGGCAGGCAGACGGCGAGGCTGACATTGGCGTCGTAGTTGCGCTTGAACTCCAGCAGTTCGGTCAGCAGCGTGCTCCACTTGCCTTTGGTGATGCCCATGGAAAACAGCACCAGGAACGAATACAGGCCGGTCTTTTCCACCACCAGGCCGCGCTCCCAGAGAAACTTGCTGACCACCGCCGCCGGTATCCCGCGCTCGCTCAGGGCACCGCCAGCGGTGAGCCCGGGCATCACCAGGGTGACCTTGATCGGGTCCAGCAGCACATAGTCGTCGGTCACCCCGGCGAACCCGTGCCACTCGCCTTCCGGCTCCAGCAGCCAGTCCGCGGTGCTGACCTGGTCGATGCCTTCCACCCGCTCCGGCTGCCAGATGGAAAACCACCAGTCATCGGCGGCGATGTGCTGGCGCAGGTTGGCCAGGGCCCGGCGGAAGCTCAGGGCCTCGTCGAACATTTCCTGCAGCAGCGAACGCCCCGCCGGCCCTTCCATCATCGCCGAGGCCACGTCCAGCGAGGCGATGATGCTGTACTGCGGCGAGGTGGAGATGTGCATCATGAAGGCTTCGTTGAAGCGGTCGCGATCCAGCTGCCGGGCACCGCCGTCCTGCACATGGATCATCGAGGCCTGGCTGAAGGCCGCCAGCAGCTTGTGGGTGGAATGGGTGGTGAACACCAGCGGGCTGTCGGCGCTGCGCGAGGTGCCCATGCCGTAGCGCCCCTCGAAGAACTCATGGAAGGCCGCGTAGGCGTACCAGGCTTCATCGAAATGCAGCACCTCGACACTGTTGCCCAGGCTCTGCTTGATCAGCTCGGCATTGTAGCAGAGGCCGTCGTAGGTCGAGTTGGTGACCACCGCCAGCTTGACCTTGGCCGGCCGGCCCCGGGTCAGCGGGTTGGCGTCGATCTTGGCCTGGATCGACTCGCGGCTGAATTCGCTCAGCGGGATCGGGCCGATGATCCCCAGCTCATTGCGCTCCGGACAGAGGAACAGCGGGATGGCGCCGGTCATGATGATCGAGTGCAGCACCGACTTGTGGCAGTTGCGATCCACCAGCACCAGGTCATCGCGACCGACCATGGAATGCCAGACGATCTTGTTGGCGGTCGAGGTGCCGTTGATCACGAAAAAGGTGTGGTCGGCGCCGAAATTGCGCGCCGCCCGCGCCTCGGCTTCCGCCAGGGGCCCGGTGTGATCGAGCAGCGAGCCCAGCTCCGGGACCGATACCGACAGGTCCGAACGCAAGGTGTTCTCACCGAAGAACTGATGGAACGCCTGGCCTACCGGGCTCTTGCGATAAGCCACGCCACCGCCGTGCCCCGGGGTGTGCCAGGAATAATTGGAGTCGGCCGTATGCTGCACCAGCGCCTTGAAGAAAGGCGGCAACAGGCCATCGAGGTAATTGCGCGCCGCCCGCGCCACCTGCCGCGCCAGAAACGGCACGGTGTCTTCGAACAGGTAAAGAATGCCGCGCAGCTGATTGAGCTCGCTCATGGCGTCGGCCGGGGCGTTTTCCAGGGTCACCTGCTCGCCCAGGGCAAAGATCGGCAGGTTCGGCGCGCGCACCCGGGCCAGGCGGATCAGTTCCACCATGTTCTGCAGCAGGTGGGTGTTTTCCCCGGCGCCTTCGGCGGCGATCAGCATGCAGGCCAGGCCGTGATGGGTCGAGGCCACCAGGCGCCCTTCGGCATAGTCCACCGCGGAAAAGATACTGAAGCCTTCCTGCTCCAGTTCCCTGGCGATCCCCCGCACCCGGTCGCCGGCGACGGTGTCGGCCTTGATGTCGCGATGCACGATAAGGACGGGGAATTTCAGGTCTTTGTACATGGCACCAGGCATCCTGAGGCGGCGGACAAGGGCCCGCCAATCACCTCAGGGTAGAAGCTCGGGGGCCGGCGCGTAACCCCGTCAACGACCTCCTGTAACAAAAGGTCGCCCACGAACAACTACTGTTGCTGGGCCTTGGCTTCGGCCAGTTGGGTCCAGAGCGCCGGGGCCCCGGCGGATTTGGCGATGATCTCGAGACGCACCTGATGCTCGGCCAGTTCGGCTTCGCTGGCGCGAATGACCCGCCCACGCTGGCGATCCGCCGACAGACGCCGGATTTCGCTGGCGCGGTTGCCCGAACCTTCGCTGCCGTTGCCGTCCGAGGCGTTGCCGGCCAGGGACAGGCTGGTCTGGCCGCCGGTCATGGTCAGGTAGACGTCGGCGAGAATCTCCGAGTCGAGCAAGGCGCCGTGCAGTTCACGGCCGGAGTTGTCGACGTCATAACGCTTGCACAAGGCATCGAGGCTGTTGCGCTGGCCAGGGTGACGTTCCCGTGCCATCAACAGGGTGTCGAGGATGGTGCAGTGCTGGGTGATGTCGGCGCGGTCGTGCTGGCCCATCAGGGCGAATTCGTTGTTGATGAAGCCAACGTCGAACGCCGCGTTGTGGATGATCAGCTGCGCGCCCTGGATGAACTCGAAGAACTCGTCGGCGACTTCGGCGAAGCGCGGCTTGCCCACCAGGAATTCGTTGGTGATGCCGTGGACGCCGATCGCGCCCTCGTCGCTCTCGCGATCCGGTTGCAGGTAGACGTGGAAATGCCGACCGGTCAGGCGCCGTCCGATCAACTCGACGCAACCGATTTCAATGATCCGGTGGCCGTCGGTCACCGGCATGCCGGTGGTTTCGGTATCGAGTACAACAGATCTGTTGGCCATCAGGGGTCAGTTCTCAACGGTGGAAGTCTTTCAAGGCGCGGGATTTTAGCACGCTCTCGCGGCATGGCACGCATGGCGGATTCGCCTGGCCCCGGCGTGCGCAGTTTTTAACAATCATTCGCAAAGCTCATGCAGTTTGCCGCACAGGGGCTTGTTAGGGTGCGCGACGATATTTTTAGCGGACTCCACCCTGCCATGACTACCTGTAAAACCCGCCTGGCCTTTTTGTTTTGCACCTGCCTGTTCGCCGATATCGGCCAGGCCACCAGCCTGGTGATCAGTACCGACATCACCATGAGCCTGGCCTTGAGCACGACCGAAGGCAGTTCGAAAGCCACCAGTTCCTTCAAGGACGACAAACTGGTGCTCGCCGCCAGGACCGATGCCGCGGCCTTTGTCGCCAGCGCCGGCGAGATCCGCGGCGCCCAGCTGGAAGCAGCGATGCGGCATATTCGCCAGACGCTCGGCAACCCACAGTACTCCGACCTGCAACTGGCCAGCGCCATTCTCACCCTTTGATCGCCCCGGAACAGGGCCACTCATTCACCCCGAGCACCACGCGTTTGTTTAAATGAGCGCGGCCATTGCGCTACTGTACGGCCCACTCAGGCGGGCAGGGCTGGCACCCGGCCTTGCACTCATTTCCAGGAAACCGCCCTCCCATGCTCAAGACTCGACAGATGCTCCCACTGCTGTTGGCCGCGGCCTTCATCAGTGGCTGCTCTTCCCTGCCAGCAACGGAGCCCGACGCCGGGCAAGCCCCCTTGATCGTCGCCCATCGCGGCGGCGCCGCAGACTTTCCCGAGAACACCCTGCTGGCCATCGACAACGCCCTGCGCAACCGTGCAGACATGCTCTGGCTGACGGTGCAACTGAGCCGCGACGGCGTGCCGGTGCTGTACCGACCGGCGGACCTGAGCGCCAATACCCCGGCCTCCGGCGCGGTCAGCGAGAAAACCCTGGCGCAGTTGCAAACACTGAATGCCGGCTGGAACTTCAAGCAGACCGCGGTCGATGGCCAGGTGACATTTCCCTTTCGCTCCCAGGCGGTGAGCATCCCCTCGCTACAGCAGGCGCTGGCGGCGATCCCCGATGCCGTGCCGGTCATTCTCGACATGAAGGCCCTGCCCGCCGCGCCCCAGGCCCAGGCGGTCGCCCAGTTGCTGGAACAGCTGCACGCCTGGAACCGGGTGCTGATCTACTCCACCGATGCCAGCTACCAGCAGGCGTTCGCGCACTATCCGCAGGCGCGGCTGTTCGAGTCCCGGGACAACACCCGGGATCGCCTGGCGAGTGTCGCCCTGGCCCACAGCTGTACCACACCGCCGGCACCGGCCAGCTGGGTGGCTTTCGAGTACCGGCGCCCGGTGCAGCTGGTCGAGACTTTCACCCTGGGTGAAGCCCGTTCGAAGGTGGATGCCCGGCTGTGGACGCCCGCAGCGGTGGATTGCTTCCAGTCCCGGGGCAAGGTGCGGATGCTGGCGATCGGGGTCAATACGGCCGAGGATTACCAGGCGGCCGCCTGCCTGAAGATGGACGCGGTGCTGGTGGATTCGCCCCGCGCGATGCGGGACATGAAGCAGCGGCTCGAACGGCCGCTGCGTTGCGACTGACTACCCGTTCAGGGCATCAGGCCTGTTTGTAACCGCGCACCTCGTCGACACCGCGGTTGGCCAGTTGGTCGGCCCGTTCGTTGCCGTGGTGGCCGGTATGGCCGCGCACCCATTTCCAGGTGACCTGGTGGCGGTTGACCTGCTCATCGAGCTGCTGCCACAGGTCGGCATTTTTCACCGGCTCCTTGGCCGCGGTTTTCCAGCCGCGCTTTTTCCAGTTGGCCATCCACTCGTTGATGCCCTTCATCACGTACTGCGAGTCGGTGACCAGGATCACCTGGCACTCGCGCTTGAGCTCTTCCAGGCCGCGGATCGCCGCCATCAGCTCCATGCGGTTGTTGGTGGTGTTGGCTTCGCCGCCCCAGAGTTCCTTCTCCACGCCCTTGAACACCAGCAGTGCGCCCCAGCCCCCCGGGCCAGGATTGCCCTTGCAGGCGCCGTCGGTGAAGATTTCTACGCTATCGCTCATGCCAGACTTCCAATCGAAAATACCTGTGGCTTGCCGATCGTCGATCGACAACGCCCAAGCCGGGCAGGTTCGGCCCGGCTGAATTAAAGAGGGGGTTCGCTGTGCCGGCGGTTGACCTTGGCCATCGGCAGCGGCACCAGCTTGCCCATCGGCTCGCGGCGTACCTGGCGCACCGGGCGCAGGCCGACCACTATCTTGCGTGCCACCAGCAGGTAGAAGCCGCCGCCGGACAGTTGCCAGTCACCGGCCTTGCGCTCCCAGCCGGCCAACCGAGCCTGCCAGGCCGCCGAGGCAAGCGGCGGACGATAGCACCCGAAGCGGCGTTTCTCCAGCGCGAAGCCCAGCAGGTTCAACCAGTCGGCGACCCGCGACGGGGAAATGCAGCGCGCCTTGCGCAAGGCGTCATGGGCGAACACATGGCGCAGGCCCCAACTGCTCCAGGGATTGATACCGACGATCAACAGGTGCCCACCCGGTCGCACGGCGCTGGCGGCTTCGCGCAGCAGGCCGTGGGGCGACAGGCAGAAATCCAGGCCGTGCTGCAGCACCACCACATCGGCGGCGTGCTCGCTGAGCGGCCAGGCCTGCTCCTCGCAGACGATCTCGACGCCGGGCAGCGGCGCGCCCAGGCGTACATTGCGCTGCACCTGGGGCGCCGTCGGCGGGGTTTGCGCCGACGGGCCGTAATGCACCAGGTAGCCGCCGAAGAAACGCCCCAGCTCGTCGTCGAGCATGCGCCGTTCTTCATCCAGCAGAAATTGCCCCAGTGGCCCGGACAGCCACTCACGGGCGGCACTGATCAGGGCCAGCCAGTCAGGATCGGCCTGAGCGAACGCTTTATCGGTCATTGCATTCTCCAACCCGCCAAGAAGTTCTAAGATGCGCCAATGTTTTCCGCTTGGCGACTCCAACGATGATACAGATCAGTGCCCTGCCCGCGTTCACCGATAACTACATCTGGTTGTTACAGGACCATCGCCATCAGCGTTGCGCGGTAGTCGACCCGGGTGACGCCGCACCGGTACAGGCCTGGCTCGCCGAACATCCGGGCTGGGTGCTGAGCGATATCCTGGTGACCCATCACCACCACGACCATGTCGGCGGTGTCGAACAACTGAAAAAAGCCAGCGGCGCCAAGGTCTGGGGCCCGGCCAACGAAAACATCCCGGGGCGCGACGTGGCCCTGCACGACAACGACCGCGCCAGCATCCTTGGCTGGGACTTCGACATCTACGCGGTGCCCGGGCATACCCTGGGGCATATTGCCTACTACCATCACGGCCTGCTGTTTTGCGGCGACACCCTGTTCGCCGCCGGGTGCGGGCGTCTGTTCGAGGGCACGCCGGAGCAGATGCACCATTCCCTGAGCCGCCTGGCCGCGCTGCCCGAAGACACCCTGGTGTACTGCACCCACGAATACACCCTGAGCAACCTGCGTTTTGCCCAGGCGGTGGAACCGGACAACCCGGACATCGCCGAGCGCCTGCGCAAAGTCAGCGAACTGCGGGAAAACGGCCGCATGACCCTGCCTTCCACCCTGGCCCTGGAAAAGCTCACCAATCCCTTCCTGCGTACCGGTGAAACATCCGTTAAACAAAAAGCGGACGAACGGAATGGCCTCGATAACCGGGCTCAGAGTGCGGTTTTTGCTGCCTTGCGGGCTTGGAAAGATAAGTTCTAAGCAGGCTGCGAGTTGGTACGAAAATTCTGAATGGTTGACCGCACCGGGTGCGCTTTCTAGAATCGCCCGACATTTTTGCCCGGAACTTACTTCCAGCCAATGTCGTCATCTATTCGTAAATCCATCAATTCAGACGCATTGACGCGGTTGGCTCAAGCCATCGCGGTGGCTGTGTCCGCCACCCTGGCGGGCTGCCAAAGCACGAGCCACGTCCCGCAAACCGACGCTTCGCACACCCAGAATTTCAACGCCCGCATCAAGCAGAAACCCATCTGGCTGAATGAAAAACCCAGCCCGCAATTGCCCCAGGACGTCTGGGAGCGCATGCGCGAAGGTTTCCAGTTGCAGGAAGGCATCGGCGTCAACCCGCGCATCGAACAGCAGCGCCTGTGGTTCGCCAGCAATCCATCGTTTCTCGAGAATGCCAGCGAACGCGGCAGCCTCTATATCCATTACATCGTCGAGCGCCTTGAAGAACGCAACATGCCGCTGGAGCTGGCCCTGCTGCCAGTGATCGAGAGCGCCTACAACCCGATGGCCTATTCCCGGGCCGACGCGGTGGGCCTCTGGCAGTTCATTCCGTCCACCGGTCGTTCCTTCAACCTGCGCCAGACCCGCTTCTATGATGGCCGTCGCGATATCACCGCCTCGACCACCGCGGCCATGGATTACCTGACCCGCCTGCACGACATGTTCAACGGCGACTGGCTGCTGGCCCTGGCGGCCTACAACGCCGGCGAAGGCACGGTCAGCCGGGCCATCGAGCGCAACGAGAAGCTTGGCCTGCCCACCGACTACTGGAACCTGCCGCTGCCGTCGGAAACCCAGGCCTACGTGCCCAAGCTGCTGGCCCTGTCCCAGGTGGTGCTGGCGCCCGAGGCCTATGGCGTCAACCTGAACCCGATCGCCAACGAACCCTACTTCCAGGTCGTCGAGATCAACCAGCGCATGGACCTGTCCAAGGTCGCCGCGGTGGCCAACATCGACGAGGACGAGCTGTTCCAGCTCAACCCGGCCTTCAAGCAGCGCACCACCATCGACGGTCCCCAGCATCTGCTGGTGCCGACGTCCAAGGCGCAACTGCTGAGCGCCAGCCTGTCGACCATGAAACCCGAGGAGCTGATCAGCCAGCGTTCGTTCAAGCCGGTGTTCGAGGGTGCCGACAGTCGCGAAATGGCCCAGGCCAAGCGCAACTACCGGGTCAAGCGTGGCGACAACCTGTCGCAGATCGCCAAGGCCAACAAGGTCGACGTCAAGGACCTGCAACGCTGGAACAAGCTGAGCGGCAAGCAGCTCAAGGTCGGCCAGACCCTGGTCATGCAGGACACCAGCAAAGCCAAGGGCAGCAGCAAGACCAGCGCCAAGGCTTCCGGCAAGAAGACCCTGGTCGCCAGCGCCGACAAGAAGTCGACCCAGTACAAGGTCAAGCAAGGCGATTCGCTGTACATGGTGGCCAAGCGCTTCAACGTCGAGATGCAACACCTCAAGCGCTGGAACCCCCGCGCCGGCCAGGCCCTCAAGCCAGGCCAGATGCTGACCGTCTACCTGCCTCACTGATCCTGTAGCCGCTGCCGCAGGCTGCGATAGGGCCGCAGGCCCTCCTGCACCCTGAAGATCCCCACGACCGTTCCGGTCGATCGCAGCCTTCGGCAGCGGCTACAGATTGCGGCATATCCAGCGACGGCAAGCAAATATCGTGGCCAGCCCGGGGCGGCCTTTTTCCTGTCGATACAAGCTGTTACTGTACGGAGCACAAAGCCCAAGCCGCCTGGATCGGATCTCTGACTTGATGCGTCCCCTCCTCCTGTCCCTAATCAGTCTGGCCTTGAGCTTTCCCGCAAGCGCAACGATCACTGAAAGCCATGGTTACGCGCAGTTCGGCACGCTCAAGTACCCCGCCAAATTCACCCATTACGACTGGGTCAACCCCACCGCGCCCAAAGGCGGGACCTTGCGGGTCATGGCGTTTGGCACCTTCGACACCCTCAACCCCTACACCTTCAAGGGCAGCAGCCCGGTTTCCACGCCCAACTTCCTGCAATACGGGGTCAACGAGCTGAACGAGCCGCTGATGGTCGGCACCGGCCAGTACGCGCCGTCCGGCGACGAGCCGACTTCCAGCTACGGCCTGATCGCCCGCTCCGTCGAATACAGCGAAGACCGCAGCTGGGTAGTGTTCAACCTGCGCCCCGAGGCGCGTTTCCACGACGGCCACCCGATCACCGCCTACGATGTGGCGTTTTCCTACCGGCTGCTGCTCAAGGAAGGCCACCCGCAATACCGCACCAACCTGCAGGAAGTGCAGCGCGTGGACATCCTCGGCCCACAGCGCATCCGCTTCGTGTTCAAGCGCTCCGGCAACCCGCTGCTGATCCTGCGCCTGGGCGAGTTGCCGGTGCTGCCGCAGCACTACTGGAAAGACCGCGACTTCAAGGCCACCACCTTCGAGCCGCCGCTGGGCAGCGGCCCCTACCGCATCACCCGGGTGCAACCGGGGCGCTCGCTGCTGTTCGAGCGGGTCAAGGACTACTGGGGCAAGGACCTGCCGGTCAATCGCGGCTTCAACAATTTCAACAAGGTCGCGGTGGAGTTCTACCGTGACAGCGACGTCGCCTTCGAAGCCTTCAAGGCCGGCGAGTTCGACATTTACATCGAACACCAGGCGAAGAACTGGGCCAATGGCTACAACTTCCCCGCGGTCAATCGCGGCGACATCATCAAGACCCAGGTGGCGCACCAGATCCCGACCCAGACCCAGGGCCTGTTCATGAACAGCCGCCGGGCGATCTTCGCCGACCGTAAGGTGCGCGAAGCCCTGGGCCTGATGTTCGACTTCGAGTGGACCAACCGCACCCTGTTCAGCGGCGCCTACAAGCGCGCGACCAGCTACTACCCCAACAGCGAGTTCTCCGCCACGGGCCTGCCGGTCGGCCATGAATGGCTGCTGCTCTCGCCCTACCGCGAGCAGTTGCCCGCCAGCCTGTTCACCCAGCCCTTCAGCCTGCCGCAGACCGATGGCCGCGGCATCCCGCGGGCGACCCTGCGCCAGGCCCTGGGCCTGCTCGCCGAAGCCGGCTGGAAGCTCAACGGCCAGCGCCTGCTCGACAGCAACGGGCAACCGCTGCGCTTCGAGCTGTTGCTGGTCAACCCGAACCTGGAACGGATCCTCCAGCCCTACGTCGAGAACCTGGCCAGCATCGGCATCGACGCGCACCTGCGCACCGTGGATCGGGCGCAGTACAAGCAGCGCCTGGACCAGTTCGATTTCGACATGATCCTCATGACCCTGAACCAGACCCTGAGCCCGGGCCTGGAGCAATGGCAGTACTTCCACTCCAGCCAGGTCAGGGTCAAGGGCAGCAAGAACTATGCAGGCATCGACAACCCCATCGTCGATCACCTGCTGGAACAATTGCTCGCCGCGCAGAGCCGCGACGAGCAACTGGCCGCCGGTCGGGCCCTGGATCGGGTGCTGCTGTGGCAGCACTACATCATCCCCAACTGGTACCTCAACTATCATCGCCTGGCGTACCGCAACCGGTTCGCCTTCGTCACCACGCCGCCCTACCAGCTGGGCCTGAGCGCCTGGTGGCTGAAGTCCCTGGAGAAAGCCCAATGATGCCCCTGCGTGCCCTGCTCCCGTGGGCCGGCGGCGTGCTGCTGACGGGAATCGCCTGCCTCGCCCAGGCCGCCCCGCAACACGCCCTGACCCTGTACAACGAACCGCCGAAGTACCCGGCGACCTTCAAGCACTTCGACTACGTCAACCCGGACGCGCCCAAGGGCGGCACCTTCCGCGAGTCCGGTTTCGGCGGCTTCGACAGCCTCAACCCGTTCATCAACAAAGGCGTGCCGGCGGACAATATCGGCCTGATCTACGACACCCTGATGCGCCAGAGCCTGGACGAACCCTTCACCGAGTACGGCCTGATCGCCGGGCAGATCGAGAAGGCCCCGGACAACAGCTGGGTGCGTTTCTACCTGCGCCCCGAGGCGCGTTTCCACGACGGCCATCCGATCCGCGCCGAAGACGTGGTGTTCAGCTTCCAGACCCTGATGAAGGCCGGCGCGCCGATGTACCGCGGCTACTACGCCGACGTCGACGACGTGATCGCCGAAGACCCGCTCAAGGTGCTGTTCAAGTTCAAGCACAAGAACAACCGCGAGCTGCCGCTGATTCTCGGGCAGCTGTCGATACTGCCCAAGCACTGGTGGGAGCACCGCGACTTTTCCAAGGGCAACCTGGAAATCCCCCTCGGCAGCGGCCCGTACAAGGTGGCCGAGGTCAAGGCCGGACGCTCGGTGCGCTATGAGCGGGTCAAGGACTACTGGGGCAAGGACCTGCCGATCAACCGCGGCCAGTTCAACTTCGACGTCATGGCCACCGACTATTTCCGCGACAACACCGTGGCCCTGGAAGCCCTCAAGGCCGGGCAGTTCGACTACTGGCTGGAAACCAGCGCGAAGAACTGGGCCAACGCCTACAACATCCCGGCCGTGAGCGAAGGCCGGCTGATCAAGGAACAGATCCCCAACGGCAACCCCACCGGCATGCAGGGCTTCGTCTACAACCTCCGCCGCCCGCTGTTCCAGGATGTGCGGGTGCGCAAGGCCCTGAGCCTGCTGCTGGACTTCGAGTGGACCAACAAACAACTGTTCAACGGTGCCTACACCCGCACCCGCAGCTACTTCGAGAACTCGGAAATGGCCGCCACCGGCCTGCCCGACGCCGACGAACTGCAGATCCTCGAACCGCTGCGCGGCAAGATCCCCGACCAGGTCTTCACTGAAGCCTTCCAGCCCTCGGTGTGCGATGGCAGCGGCATGATCCGCGCCCAGCAGCGCCAGGCCTACCAGCTGTTGCAGGAAGCCGGCTGGCGCATCGTCGACGACAAGATGGTCGACGCCCAGGGCAAGCCGGTGGTGATCGAGTTCCTGCTGGCCCAGACCGAGTTCGAGCGCATATTGCTGCCGTTCAAGCGCAACCTCGCGGACCTCGGGATCGACCTGGTGATCCGCCGGGTCGACGTTTCCCAGTACATCAACCGCCTGCGCTCGCGGGACTTCGACATGGTGGTCGGCGGCTTCCCGCAATCGAGTTCGCCCGGCAACGAGCAGCGCGAATACTGGAAGTCCTCCAGCGCCGACAACCCCGGCAGCCGCAACTTCATCGGCCTCAAGGACCCGACCATCGATGCGCTGGTGGAAGACCTGATCAACGCCGACTCGCGCAAGAGCCTGGTGGCCCATGCCCGCGCCCTCGACCGGGTGCTGCAATGGGGCTACTACGTGATTCCCAACTGGCACATCAAGACCTGGCGCGTGGCCTACTGGGACCATATCGGCCACCCGAAGGTCTCGCCCAAATATGACATCGGCACCCAGACCTGGTGGATCAAGCCCGACGCCAAGCCGGCCGTGACCCCGGACACCCACTCGCAGGCCGCCCCCGCCGGCGTGGAGCAATAAGATGCTGGCCTACATTCTGCGGCGACTGCTGCTGATCATCCCTACCCTGTTCGGCATCCTGCTGATCAACTTCGTGATCATCCAGGCCGCGCCCGGCGGCCCGGTGGAACAGATGATCGCCAAGCTCGAGGGTTTCGAGGGCGCCACCAGCCGCATCGCCGGCGGCGGCGCCGAAGTCTCGGTGGCAGGTTCCAGCTACCGTGGCGCCCAGGGCCTGGACCCGGCCCTGGTCAAGGAAATCGAGAAGATGTACGGCTTCGACAAATCGGCGCCGGAACGCCTGTGGATCATGATCAAGAACTACGCCACCCTGGATTTCGGCGACAGCTTCTTCCGCGACGCCAAGGTGGTCGACCTGATCCGCGAGAAACTCCCGGTGTCCATTTCCCTGGGGCTGTGGAGCACCCTGATCATGTACCTGGTGTCGATCCCCCTGGGGATCGCCAAGGCCACCCGCCACGGCAGCCACTTCGACGTCTGGACCAGCTCGGCGATCATCGTCGGCTACGCGATCCCGGCGTTCCTGTTCGCCATCCTGCTGATCGTGATGTTCGCCGGCGGCAGTTATTTCGACTGGTTCCCGCTGCGCGGCCTGACCTCGAACAACTTCGACCAGTTGAGCTGGGGCGGCAAGATCCTCGACTACTTCTGGCACCTGACCCTGCCGGTGACCGCCCTGGTGATCGGCAACTTCGCCACCATGACCCTGCTGACCAAGAACAGCTTCCTCGACGAGATCAACAAGCAGTACGTGATCACTGCCAGGGCCAAGGGCCTGACCAAGCGCCGCGTGCTCTACGGCCATGTGTTCCGCAACGCCATGCTGCTGGTGATCGCCGGTTTCCCCTCGGCCTTCATCGGCATCTTCTTTACCGGATCCTTGCTGGTGGAGGTGATCTTCTCCCTCGACGGCCTGGGCCTGATGAGCTTCGAGGCGGCGATCAACCGCGATTACCCGGTGGTGTTCGGCACCCTGTTCATCTTCACCCTGCTGGGGCTGGTGGTGAAACTGATCGGCGATTTGACCTACACCCTGGTCGACCCACGCATCGACTTCGAAAGCCGGGAGCATTGAGATGAACCTGTCCCCCCTCAATCGTCGGCGCTTCGAACTGTTCAAGGCCAACAAGCGCGGCTGGTGGTCGCTGTGGCTGTTCCTGGTCCTGTTCGGTCTGAGCCTTGGCGCCGAGCTGATCGCCAACGACAAGCCGCTGGTGGTGCACTATGACGACGGCTGGTACTTCCCGGCGCTCAAGCGTTACCCGGAAACCACCTTCGGCGGCGAGTTCCCCCTGGAGGCCAACTACAAGAGCCCGTACATCCGCGAGCTGCTGGCGGCCAAGGACGCCTGGGTGCTGTGGGCGCCGATCCCGTTCAGCTACCAGAGCATCAACTACGACCTGAAGGTCCCCGCCCCCGCGCCGCCCTCGGCGGACAACCTGCTGGGCACCGACGACCAGGGCCGCGACGTGCTGGCGCGGGTGATCTATGGCTTCCGGGTCTCGGTGCTGTTCGCCCTGACCCTGACCATCCTCAGTTCGATCATCGGCGTCATCGCCGGGGCGCTGCAGGGTTTCTATGGCGGCTGGGTCGACCTGGCCGGGCAGCGTTTCCTGGAGATCTGGTCCGGGCTGCCGGTGCTGTACCTGCTGATCATCCTTGCCAGTTTCGTGCAGCCGAACTTCTGGTGGCTGCTGGGGATCATGCTGCTGTTCTCCTGGATGAGCCTGGTAGACGTGGTGCGCGCCGAGTTCCTGCGCGGGCGCAACCTGGAATACGTGCGCGCCGCCCGCGCCCTGGGCATGCAGAACGGCGCCATCATGTTCCGCCACATCCTGCCCAACGCCATGGTCTCGACCATGACCTTCATGCCCTTCATCCTCACCGGCGCCATCGGCACCCTGACCGCCCTCGACTTCCTCGGTTTCGGCCTGCCGCCCGGCGCGCCGTCCCTGGGCGAACTGGTGGCCCAGGGCAAATCCAACCTGCAGGCGCCGTGGCTGGGCATCAGTGCCTTTGCCGTGCTGGCGATCATGTTGAGCCTGCTGGTATTCATCGGCGAGTCCGCTCGCGATGCCTTCGACCCGAGGAAATGAGATGAATCAGGACAATTTGATCGAAGTCCGCGACCTCGCCGTCGAATTTGTCGTCGGCGAGCACCAGCAACGGGTGGTCGAGGGCATCAGCTTCGACATCAAGCGCGGCGAAACCCTGGCTCTGGTGGGCGAAAGCGGCTCAGGCAAATCGGTGACCGCGCACTCGATCCTGCGCCTGCTGCCCTACCCGCTGGCCCGTCATCCGTCCGGCACTATCCACTACGCCGGCCAGGATCTGCTGACCCAGAAAGAGAAGACCATCCGCCATATCCGCGGTAACCGCATCGCCATGATCTTCCAGGAGCCCATGACCTCGCTCAACCCGCTGCACAGCATCGAGAAGCAGATCAACGAGGTGCTGGGCCTGCACAAGGGCCTGACCGGCAAGGTCGCGACCCAGCGCACCCTGGAGCTGCTGGATCTGGTGGGCATCCCCGAGCCGCACAAGCGCCTCAAGGCCCTGCCCCACGAGCTGTCCGGCGGCCAGCGGCAACGGGTGATGATCGCCATGGCCCTGGCCAACGAGCCGGAGCTGCTGATCGCCGACGAGCCGACCACCGCCCTCGACGTCACCGTGCAGTTGAAGATCCTCGAACTGCTCAAGGAGTTGCAGGCGCGCCTGGGGATGGCCTTGCTGCTGATCAGCCACGACCTCAACCTGGTCCGGCGCATCGCCCACCGCGTCTGCGTGATGCAGCGCGGCTGCATTGTCGAGCAGGCGCCCTGCGAAGAGCTGTTCCGCGCGCCGCAGCATCCCTACACCCGCGAACTGCTGGCGGCCGAGCCCAGCGGCAAGCCGGCGACCAATGTGGTCGGCCCGCCGCTGTTGCAGGTCGAGGACCTGAAGGTCTGGTTCCCGATCAAGAAAGGCCTGCTGCGCCACACCGTCGACCATGTGAAGGCGGTGGATGGCATCAACTTCAGCCTGCCCCAGGGCCAGACCCTGGGCATCGTCGGCGAAAGCGGCTCGGGCAAGTCCACCCTGGGCCTGGCGATCCTGCGGCTGATCGCCAGCAAGGGCGCCATCCGCTTCGAAGGCAAGCAGCTGGACGGCCTGTCGCAGCAGCAGGTGCGGCCGTTGCGCCGGGAGATGCAGGTGGTGTTCCAGGACCCTTTCGGCAGCCTCAGCCCGCGCATGTGCGTGAGCCAGATCGTCGGCGAAGGCCTGCGCATCCACAAGATCGGCACCGCCGCCGAGCAGGAACAGGCAATCATCGAGGCGCTCAAGGAAGTCGGCCTGGACCCGGAAACCCGGCATCGCTACCCCCACGAGTTCTCCGGTGGCCAGCGCCAGCGCATCGCCATCGCCCGCGCCCTGGTACTCAAGCCGGCGCTGATCCTGCTGGACGAGCCGACCTCGGCCCTCGACCGCACCGTACAGCGCCAGGTGGTGGAACTGCTGCGCAAGCTGCAGGCCAAGTACAACCTGACCTACCTGTTCATCAGCCACGACCTGGCGGTGGTCAAGGCCCTGAGCCACCAGTTGATGGTGGTCAAGCATGGCCAGGTGGTGGAACAGGGCGACGCGCAAGATATCTTCGCCGCGCCGCAGCATCCCTACACCCGGCAGTTGCTCGAAGCCGCGTTCCTGGTGCCGGCCGCCGAGTGACAACCGGCCAATAAAAAACCGCCTGAGGGCGGTTTTTTATTGGCTGGACTTTCTCTCCGTCCAGCCCACACAGCGGGCTGGATCAGCGGCTAGTCCTTTATCTGCGGCCCGAGGCCCGGCCTGCTCATGGTCTTGTCGGCTTCCGCCAGCAAGGTTTCCACATCGGCCGGCCGGGCCGGATCGAACTCGATCTGGCCGATGCTGAAACAGATGTCGTAAATGCACTGCTGGGTGGCGGTGCGCTCGTCGAGGATGGCCTGCAGGCGAGCGATGATCGCCAGTTTTTCCACCCGTTCCGAGCCGGTCAGCAGTACCGCGAAACGCTGGTACTCCAGATGCCCGACCACGTCGCTTTCGCGAAAGGCGATGCGCAGGCCGTCGGCGAAGGTCTTGAGCGCCGCCTCGCCTTCTTCCGCCCCGTAAGCGCGGGCGATGCGGTAGATATCGTCGAGGTCGAACAGCAGCAAGGTCGCCGGGCAGTTGAGGTCCTTGCAGGCCTGCAACGCATCGCCGGCCAGCACCGCAAAGCCGTGGGGGTTGGGCAGCAGGGTCAGTTTATCGAGGTTGGCTACCTGCACCGCGGCCAGCTCCTGCTCGGCCCGGCGGTTCTGATCGCGCAACAGTTGCCGGGACGGGTCGTCCGCCTCCGGGGATGGCACCTGGTCCGGTGCCTGGACAGGCTTGTCTGGGGAAAACATCGCACACTCCATTGGCGGGTAACTCCTATAGAGCTTAGTTGCCAGGGCCTGCGACTGCCCGCAACCAGCCCTCCCAGGGTGCCCCTGGCGTCAACTTCCGACCGCCGGACAGGGTCCGCCCGCCTCGGCCCAGAGTTTGAACTGGCTGACGAAGATGTCGTGGGGCACCGGGACCGGCGCGCGGTTGCCACCGGGGTTCCAGCCCCAGAGCACCAGCTTGTCTTCGCTGACATGCTTGATCAGCGCGGCAAAGTCGCGGTCGCCGTTGCTGGCCTTGTCCTTGATCATCTGGCACAGGCGGTCGGCCGGCAGGCCGATCCAGGCCATCTTGTGCGCCGCCGGCGGCAGGCTCCAGTGCGGCGCCCCCGGCGGCATGTGCGGGCCATAGCTGGCCGGCGGGTTGCTTTCGCCATGGCAGGTGGCGCACGGCAGCCCCGCCGCGCCCTTGCCGTCCAGGCCACGGACCACGGCCATGGCATGGGGTGTGCCAGCGTCGAACTGCAAGGGCGCATCCCCAGGGATATGGCAATTCTGGCAGCGCGGGCTCTGGAACACCTTCTGCACCGTCGCGAACGCCGCCAGCGCCGGTTCATCGGCGGCGAACAGGTCCGAGGCATAACCGCCCAGGCCGACCAGGATCAGCGAACCGAGGAACAGGTGGCGTTTCATCTCACACCCCCGCCAGTTGCAACGGCAGCTCGCGCAGCCGCTGGCCGGTCAGGGCGAACACCGCGTTGGCCACCGCCGGCGCCGTGGGCGGCACGCCCGTCTCGCCGATACCGCCGGGCTTGTCGGTACTGGCGACTATATGCACCTCGACCTGGGGCATCTCGTTCAGGCGCAACACCTGGAAGTCGTGATAGTTGGACTGCACCACCCGGCCGTCCTTGAAGGAAATGCGGCTGTGCAGGGCCATGCCCAGGCCGAAGGTGATGCCCGACTCCATCTGCGCGACGATGCTTTGCGGGTTCACCGCGATGCCGCAATCCACCGCGCAGACCACCCGGTGCACGCGAATCCGCTCGGCCTCCAGGGACACCTCGGCCACCTGCGCCACATAGCTGCCGAAGGACTCGTGCACCGCCACGCCCAAGGCATGGCCGTTGGGCACGGGCTTGCCCCAGCCGGCCTTCTCCACCGCCAGGTTGAGCACGCCCAGGTGCCGCGGGTGATCCTTGAGCAGGATGCGGCGGTATTCCACCGGGTCCTTGCCCACCGCGTCGGCCATCTCGTCGATCAGCGACTCGACGACGAACGCGGTGTGGGTGTGGCCCACGGAGCGCATCCACAGCACGGTGATGCCGGTCATCGGCGAATGCAGGTCGACCCGGTGGTTCGGCGTGCCCTTCAGGTAAGGCCCGTCCGCCAGGCCCTCGACCGAGGTGTTATCGATACCGTTCTTGACGAAGCTGGCCTCGAACGAGGTGCCGGCCATGATCGACTGCCCCACCAGCACATGCTGCCAGGCCAGCGGCAGGCCCTGGGCGTCCAGGCCGACCTGCGCCTGGTGCAGGAACGCTGAGCGGAAGTAGCCGCCGCGCACATCGTCTTCCCGCGACCAGACAGTTTTCACCGGGGCGGCGGCGGCCTTGGCCACCTCCACCGCTTCGCTGACGAAGTCCGAGGTCGGGTTGGCCCGGCGGCCGAAACCGCCGCCCAGAAATTGCGTATGGATCTGTACCTGTTCCGGCTTGAGCCCGGTGATCTTCGACGCGACCATCTGGTCCAGGGTCTGGAACTGGGTGCCGGTCCAGATCTCGCACTTGTCGGCGCCGATGCGCACCGTGCAGTTGAGCGGCTCCATCGGCGCATGGGCCAGGTACGGCACGCTGTATTCGGCCTTGATCACCTGCGCCGCCTTGGCCATGGTCCCGGCCGCATCGCCGGCCTCGGCGACCTTGGTCCCGGGGGTCAGCGCCAGCTTGCGAAAGCTCTGCATCAGGCTTTCGCTGCTCATGTTGGCGTTCGGCCCCAGGTCCCATTCGGCCTTGAGCGCATCGCGCCCCTGCTTGGCCGCCCAGTAATGCTCGGCGACCACCGCCACGCCCGTGGGCACCTGGAGCACCTTGATCACCCCAGGCACCGCCAGCGCCGCCTGGGGATCGAACGACTTGAGCGTGCCGCCGAACACTGGCGAACGCAGGACCACGGCGGTCAGCAGGCCGTCGAAATACATGTCCATGCCGAATTGCGCGCGGCCGGTGATTTTCTCCGGCGTATCCAGGCGCTTGGTCGGCTTGCCGATCAGCCGCCAGTCCTTGGCCTCCTTCAAGTGCAGCGAGGCCGGGTCCGGCACCGGCAGTTGCCCGGCGTCGTTGGCCAGGTCGCCGTAGCTCAGGCGCTGGTCACCGGCCACCACCCAGCCCTGCTCGGTGTGCAGGGTCGAGGGTGCTACTTGCAGGCGCTTGGCCGCGGCTTCGATCAGCATCTGGCGCGCTGCGGCGCCGGCCTGGCGATAGCGGTCGAACTCCATCCAGGTCGAGGTCGAACCGCCGGTGATCTGCATCCCGCCGAACGCCGGCAAGCCATACACCGCGGCGGCCGGCGCGTGCTCGACGCGGATCTTCGACCAGTCGGCATCCAGTTCCTCGGCAATCAGCATCGACAGCCCGGTCCAGATGCCCTGGCCCATTTCCGAATGACCGAGCACCACGGTGACCATGCCGTCCGGAGCGATGCGCAAGAAGGCATTGGGCACAAATTCTTCGCTCGCCGCCCGGGCAAAACGATTGGCCCCCGGAATGACGAACGCCACCACCAGGCCGCCGCCGAGCAGCGCCCCCCCTTTGAGAAATCCACGACGCGACGCAGTGATCATGCCTTGTCCCTCTTAATGCCGACTCAGCCGATTTCGGCGGCGCGTTTGACCGCCGCGCGGATCCGTGGGTAGGTGCCGCAGCGGCAGATATTGCCGGACAGCGCCTGGTCGATATCGCTGTCGGTGGGCGACGGGATCTTCGCCAGCAAGGCCGCAGCCGACATGATCTGCCCCGACTGGCAGTAACCGCACTGCACCACGTCCAGCTCGGCCCAGGCGCGCTGCACCGGGTGCGAGCCGTCCGTCGACAGGCCTTCGATGGTGAGGATTTTCTGCCCGTTGGCCACCGCCGCGGCCGGGGTCACGCAGGAACGCAGCGGCGCGCCGTCGACATGCACGGTGCAGGCGCCGCATTGCGCCATGCCGCAGCCGAACTTGGTGCCGGTCAGGTGCGCCACATCGCGCAGCACCCAGAGCAGCGGCATGTCCGCGGGCACCTCGAGCTGCTGGTCCTTGCCATTGATATTGAGTGTCAACATGCACAATTCCTCAGGCCGAGGGGGGACAGGATTCACGGGATCCTGGAGCGGCGTCGCTGTGGCCGAAGGCCTACGCGCGCCGCGAGGTTTTCCATACAGCTAAGCGCAGTTTGCCGAACAGGCCGGATTCTGCGACCGCCGGTCACGCCCAGCCGGCCTGGACGGGGCGGCCGGGCGATGAGCGCAGCATCAGAAATCGGTGGAGGCCGACAGCGCCCGCCAGGTCGCGGTTTCCTGCTCGACGTAGGCGTTCTTCGCCGCGATGGCGCCCAGGGTGTCGGTGCCCAGGGGCAGGCGCAGCGGCGGTTGCTCGGCTTCGACCAGGGCGATCATCGCCTGCGCCAGCTTGTCCGGATCGCCCGGCTGCTGCTGGTTATAGGCCTTGGCCTGCTGGCGTACCTGGCCAACGGTGGTCGTGTAGTCGGCGATCGAGGCCGGCGACTCCAGCAACGAATTGCCATCGAGGAAGTCGGTGCGGAAGTAGCCCGGCTCGACCACCGTGACCTTCACGCCCAAAGGCGCCAGCTCGCTGTGCAGGGCTTCGCTCAAGCCTTCGACGGCGAACTTGGTCGAGCAGTAGACCCCGTAGCCCGGCCCCGACTGATAGCCGCCGATCGACGAGATATTGATCACATGACCGCTGCGGGCGGCGCGCATGTGCGGCAGCACCCCGCGGGTGACATTGAGCAGGCCGAACACGTTGGTTTCATAGACCCGGCGGATCTCGTCGCCGCTGGCCTCCTCCACCGCGCCGAGCAGGCCGAAACCGGCGTTGTTGACCAGCACGTCGATGCGGCCGAAATGCTCGACGGCCATCTGCGCCACGTCGCGGGCCTGGGCCTCGTCGGTGACATCCAGTTGCGCCGCCAGCAGGCCCGGCTGCGCGCCGAAACGCTCGCTGAGCGACTGGGCATTGCGCGCGGTGGCCACCACCGCATCGCCGTGGGCCAGGGCTGCGGCGGTGATTTTCGCGCCGATGCCACGGGAAGCCCCGGTGATCAGCCAGACACGTTTGAAAGGGGTTTGAGCAGTCATGATCAGTACCTTGTAAGGAGTGGGTGAGCACAAGGTACGCAGGAACATTGGTGAGAAAAATGGCTCCGTGCTACAAGCACTATGAACGTGTCTTTCATAATGGCCTTGCAATGAACCAGGACCCTTTCGACGGCCTGACCGAGTTTCTCGCCGTCGCCGAACACAAGAGCTTCACCCTCGCCGCCAGCCAGCTGGGGGTGACCCCGACCGCCGTGAGCCATGCGGTAAAGACCCTGGAGCGGCGTACCGGGGTGCTGCTGTTCCAGCGCACCACCCGCCGCGTGGCCCTGACGGAAGCCGGCAGCAGCCTGTTCATCCGCCTGCGCCCGGCCGCCAGTGAAATCGGCGACGCCCTGGCGGTGCTGGGCAGCTATCGCGACCGGCCGATGGGCACCTTGCGCCTGACCGCGCCACGCCTGTCCGGCAAGCTGCTGATCGAACCCCTGGTCTCGCGCTATCGCGCGGCCTATCCCGACGTCAGGCTGGAGATTTCCCTGGACGATGCCACGGTCGACCTGGTCAGCGAGGGCTTCGATGCCGGTATCCGCCTGGGCGAGTCGATCGAAAAGGACATGGTCGCCGTGCGCCTGACCCCGGACCTGCAATGGTCGGTGGTGGGCTCCCCGGACTATTTCGCCCGGGCCGGCAGGCCGCAGACCCCGGAAGAACTGACCCGGCACCAGGGCATCGGCTTTCGCTTCCTCACCTCGGGCACGACCCACCGCTGGGAGTTCCGGCGCAATGGGCGGGATTTCACCGTCGGCGTCGAGGGTGCGCTGGTGGTCAACGATCGGCACTTGCTGGTCGCCATGGCGCGGGGCGGACAGGGGCTGGCCTACGCCTGCGACTTCGAGGTGGCCGACGACCTGGCCAGCGGGCGCCTGGAGTCTGTGCTGCAACCGTTCGTCCCGCTGAGTTCGGGCCTGTACCTGTACTTTCCCAGCCGCACCCAGAGCCAGCCGAAACTGCGCGCCTTCATCGACATGGCCAACGCCTGGGTCGCCGAGCAAGGGCGGCGATCCTGAGCCGGATGCGCCGGCTCGATACCGCTCCTCGCCCGGCTGCGCTTTGTCGATCTACGGCAGTCCCGGCCGCCCCCGGGCTGGCTACGCTTGCTCAAGCGTGGACCATCCGCCGAGGAGAACCGTCATGTCGCTCATTCATCGCATCACCCCCTGCCTGTGGTTCGACCATCAGGCCGAAGCCGCCGCCCAGTTCTACTGTTCGGTCTTCGAGCACTCGCGCATCACCGCCCTCACCCACTACGGCAAGGCCGGCTTCGAGTTCCACGGTCGCCCGGAAGGCTCGGTGATGACCGTGTCCTTCGAGCTCGATGGCCAGACCTTCACCGGCCTCAACGGCGGCCCGGTGTTCCAGTTCAACGAAGCGGTTTCGCTGCAGGTCAACTGCCAGAACCAGGGTGAAATCGATCATTTCTGGAGCGCCCTGTCCTACGGCGGCGATCCCCAGGCCCAGCAGTGCGGCTGGCTCAAGGACAAGTTCGGATTGTCCTGGCAGATCGTGCCCTGCGCGCTGAACCACTGGATGACCGCCCCCGACACGGCCAAGTCGCAGCGGGTGATGCAGGCCCTGCTGCAGATGAAAAAACTCGATATCGCCGCGCTGGAGCGAGCCTTCGCCGGCGAGACCTAATACACTCGCAGGCCGACGCTTGCCGATGGGATGCCTTTGATGAAGCCGAGCTTGAGCCCCAGCCTCGATACCGCCCCGCAGTTCTGGCGCGATGCGGCGCTGCCCTTTATCGAGGCCCGCTCGATCGCCGACGGGCGCAAGGTCTGTTACGCCCGGCATGCCCACGAACATTTCTCCATCGGCGCCATCACCGCCGGGCACAGCACCTACCTGCACGAGCAGGCGCAATTTCGCATCAGCGCCGGCACCGTGGTGCTGATGAACCCCGGCGAAGTGCATGCCTGCAACCCGATCGACGACCAGCCCTGGTCGTATCTCATGCTCTATGTCGACATTGCCTGGCTGACCGATCTGCAACATCAACTGGGGTTCAGCCAGGACCAGGGCTTTCGCGCCTTTTCCACGCCCCACAGCGACGACCCCGAACTCTATGCCGGGCTCAACCGCCTGTATGAAGTGCTGGTGGACGAACAGGCCGAGGTCCTGCAAAAACACAGCGCCGCGGTGGCGTTTTTCAGCGACCTGCAACAGCGCCTGAACCCGGCCAGCCGGCCACCGCGCGAGAGCAACCAGAAGCTGCAACGGGCCGCCGACTACATTCGCCAACACTGCACCCGCTCGCTGAAGCTGGAGGAAATCTGCCAGGCCGCCGAGCTGTCGCCGTCCTACCTGATCCGCGCCTTCAAGCAGCATTACGGCATGACGCCCCACGCCTTCGTGGTCAACCAGCGGGTGCAGTTCGCCCAAAGCCGGCTGCGGGACGGCGAGCCGATCGCCGACGTGGCCCTGGAAGCCGGCTTCGCCGACCAGGCGCATTTCCAGCGCGCCTTCAAGCAGCACCTGGCGGCGACGCCGGGGCAATATCGCGGGTGATGCGTCGCCCCCGGTGGCTCTCATCGCGAGCAAGCTCGCTCCTACAGAACACATGAATCCTGTAGGAGCGAGCTTGCTCGCGATAAGGCTAGACCGGCCAACGCCCTCTCAAGGCAACAACAGATACACCGCACTCGCCACCAGCAGCGCCGCCATGCTGCGGTTGAACAGACGCATGCCCTTCGGGTTGCTCAGGTACTGGCGCAAAAACGTCCCGGCGTAGGCCCAACAGGCAATCGACAAGTAGCAGATCACGAAGTACACCAGCGCGAATTGCCACACCAGCAGCGCCTCGCCATTGGCGGCAAACGCGCCCATGCCGGCGACGCAGGCCAGCCAGGCCTTGGGGTTGAGCCATTGCATGATCGCGCCGTACCAGGCCGACGGCGCCTTGGCCTGGTCGTCGCTGCCCAGCCGGCCGTCGTCCAGCGCCAGCTTCCAGGCCATGAACAACAGGAAGGCCACCCCGAACAGCTGGATGCCGCGGGTCAGGAACGGCCACAGCCGCAACAGCTCATGCAGGCCCAGGCCGATCAGCACCAGCAACAGGACAAAACCCAGGGTCGCGCCACCGACATGCCGCAGGCTGGCGCGAAAGCCGAACTGCGCGCCGGAACTCAGGGCCACGATATTGACCGGGCCGGGGGTAATCGAAGAGGCTAGCGCGAAGGCCGCCATGGAAAACACTACGCTCATCACACACCTTCAAAGGATCAATCGGAGAGTCCGGTGACCAAGGTAAGTGCGCAGGCCGCCCAGTGTATTGAAGAAAAATACCCCCCTCGCGTACGGACGAACCCTATGCCCGATGCTCCCCCTTCCGCGACCACCCTCACCGCCCGCCTGCTGCTGCGCGCGCCAACGGCCGCCGACCTGGACGTCACCCACCTGATCCACAGCGACCCACGGACCCAGCGCTACAACCCGGCCGGTCCCGACAGCCGCGAGAGCTGCCAGCACCGGTTGCAGGGCTGGATACAACACTGGCAGGACCAGGGTTTCGGCTATTGGGTGGTCTGCGACCGCGCCCAGCCCGAACGGGTGCTGGGGTTCGGCGGCGTCATGCACAGCCGCTTCGGCGAGCGCAGCGGGCTGAACCTGTACTTTCGCTTCGCCGTCGAGGCCTGGGGCCAGGGTTACGCCAGCGAAATGGCCGGCGCCGCGCTGCACCTGGCGTTCCGCGTGCTGGGCAAGGAACAGGTGATCGGCCTGGTACGCCCCGACAACCTGCCGTCGCGCCGCGCCCTGGAGCGCCTGGGCCTGACCCGCGACGGCGAACTGGACGACTTCCCCGGCCTGGCCCCCAGCCTGCTGTACAGCCTCAGCGCCGAACACTACTTCGCGGCCAAGGCCGCCTCGCCCACCGACACCGTGCGGAGCCTGGAACCATGAGCCAGATCGAACTGCACCCGGCCCAGCGCGACGAGCTGCAATGCATCGAAAACCTGATGCAGTTCTACCTGTACGAACTCAGCGAGTGGCTGCCGCTCAAGCTCGGCCGCCACGGTCTGTTCGAGATCCGTCCGTTGCTCGAATACTGGCGCGAGGCGGCCACGCGCCCCTACCTGATCCGGGTCGATGGCGAACTGGCAGGTTTCGCCACGGTGGACGACAAGGTGAAACTGGCCGAGGTGCAGTACAACCTCGCCTACTTCTTCGTGGCCCGGCGCTTTCGCGGTCGCGGCATCGGCCGGCAGGTGGTGAGGCAACTGCTGGAACAGCTGCCCGGGCACTGGCAGGTCGTCCACATCGACGACAACCGGCCGGCCCGGGATTTCTGGGCCCGGGTCATTCCCGCGCTCGTCGGCGACGCCTACAGTTGTCATCCGATCACGGCAGACGGCTATCCCTGCACCCTGTATAAATTCCACGTCCCGACATCGCCCGGGCGATGATCAACAGCCTCGCCCACTGCACAAGGACCGCCCCGGCATGGATTCAATGAGCCTTCTGGACACCGAGCACTGGCGCATCAGCTATCGCCGCGATGCCCAGGTCGAACGCTTGCGCCCGCGGCTGGCGAGCTTGAATTGAACCCCGGAAACCTCGCTTTACCGATGGAAACCGCCGTTCCAGAGCCCTCCAGTTATTTTTTCGATGCATCGAAAAATATCACGCGTGAGTCATTGAGTCGTAACAAAATCCCCTGTAATGTTCTCACGCGTGATACGTGCACAACGGAGTCACCCCATGAAAAAGACCCTCCCGGCCAGTCAGCCTGCTGACCTACCGGCTTCCTCAGAGAGTCGACAAGGAGAGCGCTCGAAACCTTCCAGCAACAAGGCCTCCAGCAACAGGGCCCCCAGCAGCAAGGCTTCCGCCAAGAAGCCGTCGAGCTTCTACATGAAGCAGATGCGCGCGGGCCTGAGTGCCGCTGGTTATGTGAAACACGAAACCTGGGTACTTCCGGAAAACCGGAGCGTGCTCAAGCACATTGAGAAGAAGCTGCGCCAACCCCTGATCGGCGGCGCACCGGTATTGGAGAATGACATGATCGCAGGTGAGAACTGGACCATCGACCGCCTCTTCAGCGCCTTGCAGGCCCTGGACGAAGTGACCTCGAACGAAATCGGCCTGAGCCTGATTCAAGGCGCCGAGCCAAGCATCAAGCTGGAAATGCACGACTTCGGCGGCCTGCCGATCTACATCGCGGTGGTCGGCGAGCAGATCATCGTCGACACCGTGCTGGTGGACCTGGAGTCGATCAACGACGTCGCCCGCTTCAATGACGCGGTGCTGCGCAGCCGGGAGATGTTCCCCCTGTCCTCGATCGGTATCGAGTCCATGCCCAACGGCCAGACCGTCTACAACATGTTCGGCGCCCTGAGCGCCAGCTCGAACCTGACCAACGTGGTGACCGAGGTCAAGACCCTGGTGGACAACGTCCAACGCGCCACCGAAGCCTTCGAAAGCTTCTTCAACTGATTGCCGAGAATCCGGAGTACGCCTACATGACTCAGTCCATCTGGAACAAACTGTTCACCGCCCTGCGCGGCGGCGCCAACGAAGTCGGCGAAAGCATCGCCGACCAGCAGGCCCTGCGCATCCTCGACCAGGAAATCCGCGACGCCGACAACGCCCTGTCCAACGCCAAGCGCGAGCTGGTCACCATCATGGCCAAGCACAAGCTGTCCACTGAGCGGGTCAGCGAATTCACCGCGAAGATCGCCGACCTGGAATCCAAGGCCCTCGCCTCGCTGCAGGCCAACCGCGAAGACCTGGCCCTGGAAGTCGCCGAAGCCATCTCGACCCTGACTACCGGCCTGGAAGCGGAGCAGAAGCAAGCCAGCGAATTCGGCGCCTACGCCGAGAATATGCGCAAGGACATCGGCAAGGCCGAGGCGCGCATCCGCAGCCTGCGCCAGCAAGTGGACATGGCCAAGGCCCGGGAAAGCGTGCAGAAGGCCCAGGTCAGCGCCTCGATCGCCAGCGGCGGCGCCAACGGCAAGCTGGAAACCGCAGTCAACACCCTGAACCGCCTGCAGGCCCGCCAGGATCAGCGCGCGGCGGAAATGGAAGCCCAGGAGCAACTGGCCGATGCGAGCAACGGCAACGACCTGGAACGCCGCCTGCGCGAAGCCAACATCGTGCCGGACCAGGGCAGCGCCAACGCGATCCTCGAGCGACTGAAGAAACAGAAGTCGGCCGAGTAAGGCTCCTGGAGCAGTAAAAAAGGCACGCGGTGCAATGCCACGGAAACTGTAGGAGCGAGCTTGCTCGCGATGGACTGGAGAGCGCCGCGCTCATCCAGTCAGTACGCGGTATCGTTAACGATCATCGCGAGCAAGCTGCGCTCCTACAATGGATCACCTGCGCTTAAGCACCCTGCGCCCTTTTTCTGGCCTATGGGAGGGCCTCGATGGCAGTTGCAAACGGTTTCAAGACCCTGGCGGGCCTGGCCCTGGTGATGATCGCCGTACAGGTGCTCAACAGTCTGAGCGGCTACAGCCTGAATCTCTTCGGCCTGATCCCGCGTACCCTGCAGGGTTTGCCGGGGATACTCACCTCGCCCTTTCTCCACGGTTCCTTTACCCACCTGACCGCCAACCTGGTGCCCTTGCTGATCCTCGGCGCCATGGTGATCGCCGAAGGCCAGCGGCGCTTCGTGGTGGTCAGCCTGATCATCGTCCTGCTCGGCGGCGCCCTGGTCTGGCTGTTCGGCTTCAGGGGCATCCATGTCGGCGCCAGCGCCTGGGTCTTCGGCCTGTGGGCCTACATCCTCACCCGCGCCTGGTTATTGCGCAGCTGGAGCAGCCTGCTGGCCGCCGCGGTGACGATGTTTCTGTATTCCGGCCTGGTCCTGGGGTTCCTGCCACGGGCCGGGGTTTCCTTCGAAGGCCACATCTTTGGCGCCTTCGCGGGGTTCATCGCAGCAAAAATGCTTTTATCCGGCGCCAAGCCGATGTCTAATGCCGCGCGGCAATGAGCCATGCCTTGCCCGGGCACGGCGCGCTGCATCACGGATAGATCAGCTCAACAGGAAATCAGGGATTCGATGTCGATTTTCATCTTGCTTCGGGTATACGCGGCCACCTTCTTCCAGCGCTTCGGCTGGATGGGCCTGGCCATCGCGCTCGGCGTGCATGCCGCGACCTCCTACCTCGGCCTGGTGGCCCTGGGCGAGCAGCACCTCACCGCGCCCGCGACCTTCATCTATTTCTATTTCACCACCACCCTGACCGTGGGTTATGGCGACCTGTCGCCGCAATCCGCCGCAGGCCGGGTCTTTGTGGCGGTGTGGGTGATGCTCGGCGGCATCGCGCTGCTGACCGCGGCCATCGGCAAGACCACCAGCAGCGTTATGGACCTATGGAGAAAAGGCATGAAAGGCAAAGGCGACTTCACCGGCCAGACCGGGCATACCGTGCTGGTCGGCTGGGAAGGCGCGTCCAGTGAGCGGGTGATCGAATTGCTGCTGCAGGACGAAACCTCCAACGACAACCTGATCGTCATCTGCGACGCGACCCTCGACGAGAACCCGATGCAGGGCAAGGCCGCCTTCGTCAGGGGCGAAAGCCTGTCGTCCGCGGCCCTGCTGCTGCGCGCCGGGGTGCCCGGCGCCGAACGGGTGCTGGTGCGCACCAGCTCCGACGACCTGACCCTGGCCAGCGTGCTGGCGATCAACCAGCTGCGCCCCGCCGGCCATGTGGTCGCCCACTTCAACGACAGCGAAATCGCCACCCTGGCCGCCTCCTACGCACCGAAGCTGGAGTGCACCTCGAGCATGGCCATCGAGATGCTGGTGCGCTCCTCCCAGGACCCGGGCTCCTCGGTGGTGATCAACGAACTGCTGTGCGTCGGCCAGGGCGCCACCCAATACGTCATGCGCCTGCCCGAGACTTACGAGGGGCGTTTCGCCGAACTCTACGTACGCCTCAAGGAACATTACAACGCCACCCTGATCGGCTATCGCGCCCGCGGCGCGCAACACCCGCAGATCAACCCGCACAGTGATACGCGGATCCAGGGCGGCGAACTCTTCTACATCGCTTCCAACCGCCTCAAGGACATCGACAATGGGATGGTTTAAACGCTTTCTGGGGCTCCAGGCCCCGGCCACCACAAGCTCGAGTTTCGCCACCGGCCCACTGGGCCTGAGCATGGGCGCGGGCATCCGCTTCGATGCCAGCCTCAAGCTGCTGCTCGCCGACAACAGCCGCGTGGCGATTCCCGGCGACCAGGCGGTCTACAGCGAAGGCCTGGTGGACCTGGGCCAGTCCGAATGGCTGTCGCGCTACTACCTGGACGACGAGGACTACTGGCTGCAGGTGCACACCAGCGGCGGCATCGACGGCCAGGTCAAATCGATCATCCTGTTCAACTACCTGAGCAACCAGGCCGTCAACAGCGAAGCCGAGCTGCGCCGCCTGGCCGGCCCGGACAGCCTGATCGGCCAGCCCACCTACAGCCTCGACGGCGTCGAGTACCAGCGCGAATGGGGCACCGAAGCCGGGCAGACCGAGCTGGTGCCGCTGCGCGAGCAGGTGTCCAAGCCGGACGAAACCTTCGCCTTCGAAAGCCACTCGATGCTCTATGCCCGTGACACCGGCCTGACCAATCGCCGCGAATTCCTGCTGTTTTCCGTGGAGCAATACGCCGACGGCAGCGTCAGCCTGGTGACCTCACTGGGCATTTCCCTGTACATGACCGACCTGCAAACCCTCTGACAAGGACCAGAACCCATGCTTGAAGCCCTTTCCATTTCCCTGAACAAATTCGCCGTGGTCGGTTTCCTGACCTACATCCTCGGCGCGGCCGTGCTGTTCGCCCTGTTCCAGTTCGTCTACACCCGCCTGACGCCACACAAGGAGTTCCAGCTGATCCGCGAGGGCAACATCTCCGCCGCCATCGCCCTGGGCGGCGCCATCATCGGCTTCGCCATCCCGGCGAGCAATGTCATCGCCTACTCCATCAGCCTGCTGGACTTCGCCGTCTGGGCGCTGATCGCCGCCGTGGTGCAACTGCTGGCGTTCCTGATGACCAGCCTGGTGCTCAAGGGCACTTCGCAGCGCATCCGCAACGGTGAAATCGCCGCCGGCATCTACGTCGCCGCGGTGGCCATCAGCGTCGGCCTGCTCAACGCCGCCTGCATGACCCCTTCGCAGAACTGATCGACCGCACGGAGCCCTCGATGAAACGAAGCCAATACGTTCAGCTCTCCCTGGCCGCCTCGGTGGCGCTGGCGATCTCGGGCTGCAACTCGGAGCCGGAGACCCTCGCGGTCCAGCAGAAATTCAACTTCCAGTCGGTGCAGGAATGCGTGGACGGCAAGATCGCCGTGGACGTCTGCTCCGATGCCTATATCAAGGCCATGGCGGAGCACCGCGCCCAGGCGCCGGTCTACGACAACCAGGCCGATTGCGATGCCGATTTCGTCGAAAACTGGTGCCAGGTAGATTCCAACGGCAAGTTCGTGCCGAAGCTGGGCGGCTTTGAAATCAACGCCCAGGGCGCCTTCACCCGCGAGCAGCTGGCGGCGGCCGGGGTCAGCCCCGGAGCCGGACAGGGTTCGTCGCTCAGCAGTATCGACAGCGGCCTGCTCACCGGCCTGCTGATCGGCAACCTGCTCAGCGGCGGTAGCCGCAACTATTACTCCGAGCCGGTCTACCGCTATCGCGACGACCGCGGCAGCTACGCCAACTCGACGCTCAACCAGCGCATCGCCAGCGGCTCGACCTTCTCCAAGTCGCGCCAGGCGCAGTCGGGCAGCGGCTTTAGGACCACCACCCGGCCGATGTCGGTGTCCTCCTCCACCTCCCGTGGCGGCTTCGGCAGCCAGGCCAGCGCCCGCAGCGGCTGGGGCGGCTCCAGCTCCTCGAGCTGGAGTTCGGGACGCTCGAGCAGCTAAGGAAGCGCGCCATGAAGAAGATCCTCTGCAACGAACGTCCGGACTGGCGACAGACCGCGGAAAAACTCGGCTTCCTGTTCCACACCATCGACGGCGAAGCCTACTGGGACGAAAGCGCCTACTACCAGTTCAGCCTCAAGCAGATCGAGGACGACCTGGAAGACCCGACCACCGAGATCCATGAGATGTGCATGGACCTGGTGGACCGGGTGGTGCGCAGCGAGGCCCTGCTGGATCGCCTGAGCATTCCGCCGGCCTTCTACGACATGATCCGCACTTCATGGCTCGAGGGTCACCCGCACCTCTATGGCCGCCTGGATTTTTCCTATAACGGCCAGGGCCCGGCCAAGCTGCTGGAGCTCAACTACGACACGCCCACCAGCCTCTATGAAACCGCGGCGTTCCAATGGGGCTGGCTGGAGCAGAACATCGAACGCGGCGTGCTGCCGCGGCATGCCGACCAGTTCAACAGCATCGACACCCGGCTGCACCAGGCCTTCGCCCAGCTGGGGATCGAGCGCCCGTTCTACTTCGCCTCGATGAAGGATTCGGTGGAAGACCGTGCCACCACCGACTACCTGCGCCTGATCGCGGAAAAGGCCGGCATCGAGTCGCGGCATATCGACGTGGAAGACATCGGCCTCACCGCCGAAGGCCGCTTCGTCGACCTGCAGGACCGCTGGATCCCGCACCTGTTCAAGCTGCACGCCTGGGAGTTCATCTTCCACGAGCCCTTCGGCGCGGCGATCGCCGCCAGCGACACGCAGTTCTTCGAACCGGCGTGGAAATCCATCCTCTCCAACAAGGGCATCCTGCCGCTGCTCTGGGAGGCCCACCCGGGCCACCCGAACCTGCTGGAGACGCACCTGGACCTGCACCCGCAGCGCGATGTGCCCAAGGGCTGGGTGCGCAAGCCGTTCTTTTCCCGCGAAGGCGCCAACATCGAGTTGCGCACCCCGCAGGACGAGGTGGTCAAGGAAGACGGCCCCTACACCGACGCGCCCTATATCCTGCAGTCCTTCGCCCCGCTGCCGCGCTTTGGCGACAGCTACACCCTGATCGGCTCCTGGGTCATCGGCGACCAGGCCGCCGGCATCGGCGTGCGCGAAGACGACAGCCTGATCACCAAGGACTCCAGCCGCTTCCTGCCGCACCTGATCCTTGACTGATATATCCGCCGGGGCGCGCAATGCGCCTCGGCCTGTTATTCAATGGCTGCCGCACAATAACAATAGTGTGCATTGTTTCAATGCCAGTTACTCAAGGCTGCCCTATATAACTTGCCCCTTCATTTATCTGACTCCCGATACAGACCTTACTTAAAGCTGAACGAACATATGATTCGTGGCAATTTAATCTTGACTTGACAGGTTGGCCTGAGTAAATTGCGCGGGCCGGCCAAACCGGCCTTTTTTCAACTCACTAAAGAAGCCAATGGACACAGTATCTAGACGCTGTCTGGTCGATGCGCTTGCGCAAGGCTGGGCACTTAACCCAGAAAATGACGGGGCTCGACTTTTCGGTCGGGTGAGCTGCGCTAGAGCTTGACGCTCCTTCGTAACTTGCCTTCACCGGAGCCAGTCCGGTCGCGAGGCAACTGTTATGAACTTCAAATCCACTGTAATGCCCGGCGTACGCGCCTTTGCATCGACCATGCGGGTCAAGCCCTGCGCTGAGCGCGCGGGCGTTTCCCGGGTCGGCACCCTGTATTCCACCCCCTCCTCGCAAACCCGGCCGCGGGCCAACTGGCGCGTCTGCCCGGTCACCTGCCGGCTCCAGCAACGCTGGAGTTTCGACGACAGCCAGGACCCTCAGAGTCGGAGCCTGGCCGGCCTCCTGATGCGGGCCGGCCTGCTGCTGAGCCTGTCCCGGGACTCGCACTTCTAGTTCAATCGAAGGCACTTCCAAGTCCTTCCGGAACGTTTTCCTTAATAAGGAATTCGGCAACTTCCTATTGCCTGCTTAAAACTAAAAGTTGGTGGTCATTGTTATGGACGAAGCCAGTAGTAGGTTCGTCGTCTATTCATGCTCAGCGAATAGGCGGCGAACGTTAAAACCAATAAAACGCAACTACCTGAATCGATCGCTTACTTGCGGCTCGACATACGTTCGCTCGTCTTTGAATAGGTGAGTGGTCTGTGTGTCGTGCCGCAAGCCTGCGGCAGGAGCACACGTAATGACTACGGTAAAAACCCGCACCTCCTCCTCGCAAAACCCCACCCGCGACGACACCCGGCTGTCGATGCGCGCCGCCCGTGAAGCGCAGAACAGCCTTGGCGTGACCCTGGACAACGTCAAGTCGAACGCCAACGGCCTGACCGAACTCGACGCCGAAGGCCGCCTGCAGCGCGACGGCTTCAACGAGGTGGCCCACGACCGGCCGCCCCATGCCCTGGTGCAATTGCTGCAAGCCTTCAACAACCCGTTCATCTATGTGCTGATGACCCTGACCGGCATCAGCTTCTTCACCGACTTCTGGCTGCCCCTGCAGTCCGGCGAGGAAACCGACCTGACCGGGGTGATCATCGTCCTGGTCATGGTCCTGGTCAGCGGCCTGATGCGCTTCTGGCAGGAATACCGCTCGGCCAAGGCCGCCGAGGCGCTCAAGGCCATGGTGCGGACCACCGCCACCGTGCTGCGCCGCGAGCAGATGGGCATGAAAGCCGCGCGGCGCGAAGTGCCGATGCGCGACCTGGTGGTCGGCGACATCGTGCAGCTGTCGGCCGGCGACATGATCCCCGCCGATATCCGCCTGATCGAATCCCGCGACCTGTTCATCAGCCAGGCGGTGCTGACCGGCGAGGCGCTGCCGGTGGAGAAGTACGACACCCTGGGCGCGGTGCAGGAGAAATCCGCCCACCGCACAGCTGCTGCCGACCAGCAGGACCTGCTCGACCTGCCGAACATCTGCTTCATGGGCACCAACGTGGTCAGCGGCACCGCCACCGCGGTGGTGGTGGCCACCGGCGCACGTACCTACTTCGGTTCCCTGGCGCGCTCCATCGTCGGCTCGCGGACCCAGACCGCCTTCGACCGCGGGGTGAACAGCGTCAGCTGGCTGCTGATCCGCTTCATGCTGGTGATGGTGCCGGTGGTGCTGCTGATCAACGGCTTCACCAAGGGTGACTGGGCCGAAGCCTTCATGTTCGCCCTGGCGGTGGCCGTCGGCCTGACCCCGGAAATGCTGCCGATGATCGTCAGCGCCAACCTGGCCAAGGGCGCCGCGGCCATGGCCAAGCGCAAGGTGGTGGTCAAGCGCCTCAACGCGATCCAGAACTTCGGCGCCATGGACGTGCTGTGCACCGACAAGACCGGCACCCTGACCCAGGACCGGATCATCCTCGAGCACCACGTCGATATCAGCGGCAGCCGCTGCGACCAGGTGCTGCAACTGGCCTGGCTCAACAGCTACCACCAGAGCGGCATGAAGAACCTGATGGACCGCGCGGTGGTGAGCTACGCCGAAAACAACCCGAAGTTCAGCGCGCCCGACACCTGGAGCAAGGTCGATGAACTGCCGTTCGATTTCGTCCGCCGGCGCCTCTCGGTGATCCTCGCCGACGCCAGCGGCCATCACCTGCTGGTGTGCAAGGGCGCGGTCGAGGAAATGCTCGACACCGCCACCCGGGTACGCCAGGACGGCGTCACGGTGGCCCTCGACGCCGGGCGCCGGGCGGCGCTGCTGGAGCTGGCCGAGGAGTACAACCGCGACGGTTTCCGCGTGCTGCTGGTCGGCACCCGCGACCTGGCGCCGGGGCAGACCCGCCAGCAGTACAGCGCCAGCGACGAGCGCGAGCTGATCATCGAAGGCTTCCTGACCTTCCTCGATCCGCCCAAGGAAACCGCCGGCCCGGCCATCGCCGCGCTGCGCGAGAACGGCGTGACGGTGAAGGTGCTGACCGGCGACAACCCGATCGTCACCGCGAAGATCTGCCGCGAGGTCGGCCTGGAAGTCGGCGAGCCGCTGCTCGGGCGTGATATCGAACGCATGGACGACGCAGTGCTCGCGCGCCTGGTGGAAGAACGCACGGTGTTCGCCAAGCTCACCCCGCTGCAGAAATCCCGGGTGCTCAAGGCCCTGCAGGCCAACGGCCACACCGTGGGCTTCCTCGGCGACGGGATCAACGACGCCCCGGCGCTGCGCGACGCCGACGTCGGCATCTCGGTGGACAGCGGCACCGACATCGCCAAGGAATCGGCGGACATCATCCTCCTGGAAAAGAGCCTGATGGTCCTGGAAGAAGGCGTGATCAAGGGCCGCGAGACCTTCGGCAACATCATGAAGTACCTGAACATGACCGCCAGTTCCAACTTCGGCAACGTGTTCTCGGTGCTGGTGGCCAGTGCGTTCATCCCGTTCCTGCCGATGCTGGCGATCCACCTGCTGCTGCAGAACCTGATGTACGACATCTCCCAGCTGTCGCTGCCGTGGGACAAGATGGACAAGGAGTTCCTGCGCAAGCCGCGCAAGTGGGACGCCAAGAACATCGGGCGCTTCATGCTGTGGATCGGGCCGACCTCGTCGATCTTCGACATCACCACCTACGCCCTGATGTGGTTCGTGTTCGCCGCCAACAGCGTGGAAATGGCCGCCCTGTTCCAGTCCGGCTGGTTCATCGAAGGCCTGCTCTCGCAGACCCTGGTGGTGCACATGCTGCGCACCCAGAAGATCCCGTTCATCCAGAGCACCGCGGCGCTGCCGGTGATGCTGATGACTGGCCTGGTGATGGCCCTGGGCATCTACGTGCCGTTCTCGCCGCTGGGTGAAATGGTCGGCCTGGTACCGCTGCCGTGGGAATACTTCCCTTGGCTGGTCGGCACCCTGCTGTGCTACTGCGTCGTCGCCCAGACCATGAAGACCCTCTACATCCGTCGCTTCAAGCAATGGTTCTGAGGGCTGACGGTTAGCGGCGCGGCCATCGCGAGCAATCGAGCGTCGACCGGCTGCTCCTACAGGTTGCAACTGTCCTTGTAGGAGCGAGCTTGCTCGCGAAAACCGCAACGCGGCGCCAGACCGTACGGCCACGCCCCTGTCTGGCTCAGCCAAGTGGAGCATCCACCATGAAACCTATCACCGAGCTGCTGGCCCGCGGCGAGCGCACCTTGCGCGCCCTGCTGGTGAGCACCCTGGAAGGCATCGCCGCCCTGATCACCCTGGTCGGCATCCGCCTGTATGCCAGAAGCTTGTTGAGCCGCGCTGCCATTCGCCTGCTGCTGGGCCTTGCCAGCGCCATTCATCGCCGCTGCATCCGCCTGCTGCGATCCGCCAAGCCATGAAACACACAAGGGAGAGTCCTCATGTCGGGAACTACTCTGCTGATCAACCTCGCCGGCTCCATCGCCCTGCTGCTGTGGGGCACCCAGATGATTTCCTCGGCGCTGCTGCGCGGCTTCGGCACCCAGTTGCGCCAGTGGCTGGGGCAGCACCTGAACAACCGCTGGATGGCCCTGCTGTCCGGCATCGCCATCACCGGGGTCCTGCAAAGCAGCACCGCGGTGAGCCTGATGGCCAGCTCCTTTACCGCCACCGGCACCCTGGGCCTGGCCCCCGCGCTGGCGGTGATGCTCGGGGCCAATATCGGCTCGACCCTGGTGGTGCAACTGCTCAGCGTCGATATCTCGATCCTCACGCCGCTGGTGCTGCTGGCGGGCTTTATCGTGTTCCGCCTGCGCGACGACTCGCGCTTTGAAAGCCTCGGCTGCGCGCTGATCGGCCTGGGGCTGATGCTGCTGGCCCTGCGCATGCTCGGCAGCACCCTGGGCGAAGTGGAAGGCACGCCGGTGTTCGCCGCGCTGATGCGTGGCCTCGACGGCGACCTGCTGATCGCCCTGCTGGCGGCGGCGCTGCTGACCTGGCTGTGCCATTCCAGCGTCGCCGTGGTGCTGCTGGTGGCGTCCCTGGCCGCCACCGGGCTGCTGTCCTCGGTGACCGCCATGGCCCTGGTGCTGGGGATCAATATCGGCGGCGCCCTACCGTCGCTGCTCAACGCCGATTCCAGCGTCGCCCGGCGCCTGCCCCTGGGCAATCTGCTGGTACGCCTGTGCGGTGCCGCCGCGCTGCTGCCGTGCCTGTCGTGGATTGCCCAGAGCGCGCCGGTCGCCGCCCTCGATGCCAGCTTGCAGGTGGTGTACCTGCACAGCCTGTTCAACCTGGTGCTGGCCCTGCTGTTCATCGGCCTGACCGGCCCCATGGCAACCTTGCTCAACCGTCTGCTGCCGGAGCCGCCGCGCGACGTCGACCCGGGCATGCCGCACTACCTGGACGAAGCCGGCCTGGCGGTGGCCAATATCGGCCTGTCCAACGCCGCCCGCGAAGCCTTGCGCCTGGCCGACATGCTGTCGCTGATGCTCGACCGGGTGCTGCGCCTGTTCCAGGCCTCGACCCCGGCCGGCGCCGATGAAGTGCGGCGCATCGACCAGTCGCTGGACCTGCTCAGCGCCGCGATCCGCGCCTACCTGGCGGACATCGGCCAGGACGGCATCAGCGACCAGGACGCCGACCGCGCCCAGGAAATCCTGCTGTTCGTGATCAACCTGGAACACGCCGGCGACATCCTCTCCAGCAGCCTGACCCAGCTGGCGGCGCGCCGGCTGCGGCGTGGCGAGCAGTTCTCGGTGTTCGAGCTGGATTGCATCGAGCCTCTGCACCAGGCCGTGGTGGACAGCCTGAGCCTGGCGATCACGGTGTTCCTGCGCGAAGACCTGGCCAACGCCCACCAGTTGGTGAACCGCAAGGAACTGGTCAGGCGGCTGGAGGCCGACGCCAGCCGCGAGCACTTTCGCAGCCTGCGCGAAGACCGCACGGCCTGGGCCGAGTCCGGCGACATTTTCCAGCGGGTGCTGCGCGACTACCGGCGCGTGCACCACCACATCGCGGCCCTGGCCTATCCGGCGCTGGAGCGGGCCGGCGAGCGCGACCTGGATAACGCCGAGCTGGGCGACGTGCTGCTGGACAACCCGTTGAGCATCCAGCCGACGGCGCAGGAGCGCGCACGATGCGTGTCCTGATCTGCGCGGGGCGCCATTACGCCGACGTCCAGCTGTGCCGGCGGGTACTCGACGCCTTTCAGCGCCTGCATGAAGTGCAGGTGCTGATCCACGGCGGCAGCCAGTTCCTCGGCGCGGAGATAGAAGACTGGGGCCGGGAAATCGGCGCCGACATCGTGCGTTACCCGGCCAACTGGCAGCTGCACGGCAAGCTCGCCGAACGCCTGCGCAACGCCTTCATGCTGCGCGACAGCCGGCCCGACCTGGTCATCGCCCTGCCCGGCGGCGACGACACCGAAGAGCTGGTGGCCCTGGCCAGGGCCGCCGGCATCCAGACCCTGTCAGTGAGCGACTGGCAATGACCCTGTTCCCCACTCGACCACGGAGCGGCCCGCGCAGCGCGGCCGCTTCCCATGCCTTAGCGAGAACCGTCATGTCCAAGTACAACCCTTCCCGCCACAACCGCTTCGCCAGCCTCACCCGCGACCTGCCCCCGGCGAAACGGCGCATGCTGCGACGCAACCTGATGTTCGTCACCCTCACCCTGAGCCTGATCGGCCTGCTGACCCTGGTCGCCAAGGCCAACGCCGCGGGCGGCGCCTATGGGGTGGACGACGGCGCGATCAACGCCCCGGGGGAATGCAACCTGGATATCTGGTACCAGAGCCTGCGTCACCAGGGCTCCAACCATGGCGCGGTGTTCTCCCCGGCCTGCACCTTCGCCGGCCTGCCCTGGTTGCAGGTGGGCGCCGCCCTCGAGCGCAGTCGCGAGGACGGCCACGGCGAAACCCAGCTGAGCCCGCAACTCAAGGCGCAACTGTGGAACCGCGAAGACCTGGGCCTGCAACTGGCGCTGGCGACGTCCGCGCATTTCGCCCTCGACCGCGGCCACTCGTTCGACGGTGGCGACATCAGCCTGCCCCTGACCTACCAGCCCCTGCAAAGCCTGCGCCTGAACTTCAACGCCGGCTGGGCCCACGCCTATGACGACGGCCAGCAGAACCATCGCTGGACCTGGGGCAGCGGCTTCGAATACGACCTGGGCGAACGCTTGACCCTGGTCGCCGAACGTTACGGCCAGCGCGGTGGCGAACAGGCCTGGCAAGCCGGGCCACGGCTGCATCTGGGAGCGAACCTGGACCTCGACCTGGTGCTGGGCGGCCAGTTGAACGAAGGCCGCGACCGCTGGCTGACCAGCGGCGCGACCTTGAGGTTCTAAGAGGTTTCTGGCGGTGTGCCGCACAAACTGCGCGAAGACATCTTCTGTAGGAGCCAGGCTTGCCGGCGATTGCAGCAACGCGGTGTGCCTGACACAACACTTCGCACGCAAACTGCCCGAAGACATCTTCTGTAGGAGCGAAGCTTGCTCGCGAGGCGGTGTGTCAGATGTACCGCAGCGTATCTATCGCCAGCAATCGAGCGTCGACCGGCTGCTCCTACAGAAGCAGGACGTAGGTCTATCGGGTCAATGCAGCCTCAGCGTATATCGCTGCGCCGATACAGGCTCAGGCCCACCGCCAGGACCGCGAGCATGCCGGCGCAGCTGCGGTTGATCCACAGCATCGCCCGCGCGGAGAAGGTGCGCATGGCATAGCGCCCGCCAAAGGCGTAGGTCGCCATCATCACGCAATTGATCGCCGTGCTGACCAGCGCCAGGATCAGGTACTGCTGCGCCACCGGCTGGTCGGGGCGCACGAACTGCGGCAGGAAGGCGGAAAAAAACAGCAGCCCCTTGGGGTTCGACAACCCCACCAGCAACGACCGCACAAACGCCCCGCGCCCGCTGCTGGCACTGCCGCCTGTCTGCGCGGCCAGAGCCTGGGTCGGCGCCTTCCACAGCACCCAGGCCAGGTACAGCAGGTACGCCGCGCCGCCCCACTTGACGATGGAAAACAGCTGCTCGGAAGCTTGTAGCAACGCCCCCAGGCCGCAGCCCACCGCACCGATCAGCAGCAGGTCGGACAGCATCGCGCCAGCCATGCCGCAACCGGCGATGCGCATGCCATGGGTGGCACCGTTATTGAGAGCCAGCAGCATCGACGGCCCGGGGGTCATCATCACCGCGCTGACGGTGACGACGTACAGAAACAATGTGGTGGCGTCCATTCGAACCCTCCGTAAAACCACAGGTACAACAGGTCGGCTAGCATACACCAGAGGCTTTCAGCCCGGCAGCGATGCGCCCCAGTCCGCCACCTGGCGGGCGCTGATGCTGACACCGCCGCACACCACGATCACCACGTCCCGCGCTGCGGCGATGGCCGGGTGATCGAGGTAGGCCACCGCCAGCGAGACGCCGCAGGCCGGCTCCACCAACTGGCGCAGATCGTCGGCATAACGCACCACGCCGAGGATCGCCTCGGCATCCGACAACACCAGCGACTGATAGGCAAAACCCTGGATCTGCTGCAACGGCCAGGCCGCCACCTGGGCCGCGCCGAGGGAACTGGCGACGGTGTCGATCTTGGCCAATTTGACCGGGTGCCCGGCTGCCAGCCCGGCGGCAAAGGAAGCGCTGCCGGTGGTTTCGCAGGCGATGATCCGGCAGTCCTGGCGCTGGTGGCGCAGCAGGCCGGTGAGGATGCCGGCCAGCAAGCCACCGCCGCCCACCGACGCGACGATGGTGTCGACCTGCGGACAGTCTTCGAGGATTTCATCGACCATGCTGCTGTGCCCTTGCCACAGCACCGGGTGGTCGAAGGCCGGCACGTATTCACTGTCGGCGTCGCTGCTCAGTTGCAGCGCGCGCTCGTTGGCCTGGTCCCAGACCTGGCCGTGCACCAGCACCTCGGCGCCGGCCCGGGCGATGCGTTCGCGGGTGGTTTGCGGGGTGGTCTGCGGCACCACGATGCAGGCTTGCAGGCCGAGGCTGGCCGCCGCCACCGCGGTGGCCAGCCCGGCATTGCCGCCAGAGGGACAGACCACGCGGCGCTTGCCCTGCTGCGCCGCCTGGGAGCAGAGCAGTCCCAGGCCGCGCATCTTGAACGAGCCACTGGGTTGCAGGTTTTCCAGCTTGAGCCAGATGCGCCGGGTGGCCGTGGACAACCCGGGATGCAGGATCAGGGGGGTGCGGATATGCAGCATCATGGGCTCCTTGGAGGAAGACGGGCGTCTTGCAACCCTAGCTGCTCAGGCCTGCCTATGCCGCCTCCCCCTGGCCGCTCGCCGGTCAGCGAATCGGCGGTACGCGGATATCGCCTTTGCGGCACTGGGTGCGCACGCCCTTGCCACAGGCGCCGAAGCCCAGGTTCTTGTCCAGGCAGACCCGCACTTCGGAGAGTTCCGGGCCGCTGCACAACACCGCTACGCCCTTTTCGGGAATGCCCGGGTTGGCCTGGCGAAACAGCTGCTCGATCTCCCGGGCCTCGAAGTAATGCACGGTGGTCGAAGGTTCCAGCACCTCAGGAATCTTCACCTTGCCCAGGGCCTGGTCGGAGCTCTCCAGGTAACCCATGGCGCCCAGCCCGCTGCAGGTGCCGTGCTTGCTCCATTCATGCTCCATCAGCTTGGCCGTCGGGAACAGGGTCAGGCCCTTGGCCCGTTCTTCGGCGGTCAACCGGGTCAAGGGCGGGCAGGATTCCGGCCAGCCACCCTTGGCGTATTGCGGCCACAGGCCATGCAGGACAAAACCGTAGCCCTTGCCCGAGCACTGCTCGTTTTCCGGATGGGTCAGGCAAAAGGTCGGCGACCAGGACAGCGACAGCAGGTAGTAGTCGAACACCCCGGCGACCGAGTCGCGCTGCTGCCGCGCCTCCCGTGCCTGGCTGACACCGACGGTGCAGATCATCAGCGCGGCCAGCGCCGCGGTTGCGAAAAGTTTTCTCATAGACCCTCTCCTTGGGATGGGGCGGTAGGTGAACGGCCCCGTAGCGACCTGGCCGGTATCGGCCAGACACCTTTCTTGGCACGGGGCTGTTGCAGGAAGATGACAGGCCGCCTCCCGCGGGGAAGCTGGCCGATGCTAGCGAAGCGTTTTAGCAGACAGATCGGGTTGGCGCCATGGCCGGCGGGCAGCTTCTACGGAATGACCAGGCGAATGCGGGATTTGTAGCGAACACTCGCTTCTGTAGGAGCCAGGCTTGCCGGCGATTGGGATGATGCGGTGTGCCTGACACGACGTCTCGCGAGCAAGCTTCGCTCCTACAGAGGCAAACCTGGGCCTGGCAATAAAAAATGGTCGTTGGCGGCAAGTGCGCAAGATCGTTCAAGCCATTCCCGCTGCGGGCTGGCACAGTCGATGTCCGTTCCTTGATTGCAGGCTGTCATGTCCAGCGTTCATCTTCCCCGCGCCGCATTCCTGCGCGGCGCCGTTGCCATCATGCCGCTGTCCCTGGCCACCGCGCCCTGGGGCCTGCTGGCGGGTTCCATGGCCATCGAGGCCAATCTCACGCCCCTGCAAGGCCAGGGCTTGTCGAGCATCGTCTTCGCCGGCGCCGCGCAACTGGTGGCGATCGGCATGCTCAAGGGCGGCGCGGGGATCTTCTCGATCCTGCTCACCACCCTGCTGCTGACCTCCCAGCACCTGCTGTACGGCATGAGCCTGCGCTCGGTGATTTCGCCGCTGCCGGGGCGCTGGCGGATCGGCCTGGGCTTCCTGCTCACCGACGAGCTGTTCGCCCTGACCAGCCAGCACGACAAGCAACAGTTCGACCGCTGGTACGCCCTCGGCGTGGGCCTGACCTTCTATATCGCCTGGAACCTGTTCACCCTGGCGGGCATCGTCCTCGGGCGCGCCATTCCCGGGCTCGAACACCTGGGCCTGGACTTCTCCATCGCCGCGACCTTTATCGCCCTGATCACGCCGCTGGTGCGCAATGTGCCGACCCTGGTCTGCGTAGCCGTATCGCTGTTCTGCTCGGTGTTGTTCAGCTACTGGCAATGGGGCTCGGCCCTGGTGCTGTCGGGCCTGCTGGGCATGACCGCGGGTTTTCTCTGCAACAAGTTTTACCGGGAGCGCACATGATGGTCTGGGCAGTGATTTTCGGCATGGGCTTGCTGGTGTTTCTCAACCGCTATGTGTTTCTCGAACCGCGCCTGCCGGTGCGCCTGAGCAGCAACGCCCGGCAGTTCCTCGGGTTTGCCGTACCGGGCATGCTCACGGCGATCTGCGGACCGATCGTGTTCATGCCCGAGCACCAGCTGAACCTGGCCTACGACAACCCGTACCTGATCAGCTCGCTGGTGGCCATCGTCCTGGTGATCTACACCCGCAACACCCTGGTCAGCATGCTGCTGAGCATGGCGTTCTTTTTCCTGCTGCGGTGGTGGTTACAGGGGTGATCTGGAGAACGCGGCGTGCCTGACACACCGCATCGCGCGCAATCGAACGTCGACCGGCTGCTTCTGTAGGAGCCAGGCTTGCCGGCGATGGGGGCGACGCGGTGCAACTGAACACACCGCCTCGCGAACCACCGACCGCTGACGCCCCCATTACGACGCCTTGGCCTCCCGCAACAACTGCTGGATCACCTGCTCCTGGGCCTCGTAACTGCCCTCGCCAAAGTGGCTGTAGCGCACCTGCCCGCGGGCGTCGATAAAGTAGTGGGCCGGCCAGTACTGGTTGTCGAAGGCGCGCCAGATCGCGTAGTCATTGTCGATGGCCACCGGGTAACCGATATCCAGCTTGCGCACCTGGGCCTTGACGTTGTCGATGACCTTTTCGAAGGCGTACTCCGGGGTGTGCACACCGATCACCACCAGCCCGTCCTTGGCGTACTTTTTCGCCCAGGCGTTCACATAGGGCAGGCTGTGCTGGCAGTTGATGCAGTCGTAAGTCCAGAAATCCACCAGCACCACCTTGCCGCGCAGGGCCTCGGCGTCCAGCGGCGGCGAATTCAACCATTGCACCGCGCCACTCAGCGAAGGCATCGGGCCCTTGTTCGGCAGCGTCTCGACGGGTGCCGCGCCGGCCTTGTCGATCAGGTAGTCCAGGGCCTTGGGCACGCTCTTCAGCAGGCCTTGCTCGAGGGCCGCGCCGCCTTGCGATGAAGTGCTGGCCAACAGACGGTCGTCCACCCCGCTGCCGATCGCCACGACTGCCAGCAATACCAGGTAACCGGCGGCGCGGCGCAACCAGGCGGTGGCCGGCAGGGATGGCTTGAGCCGGTTGACCAGCCCTCTTCCAGCGAAGATCAGCAGCCCCAGGGACAAGGCACTGCCCAGGCCGTAGGCCAGCAGCAACAGGCTGGTCTGGGCGCTGGCCCCCTGCAGCATGGCGCCGGTCAGGATCACCCCGAGAATCGGCCCGGCACAGGGCGCCCAGAGCAAGCCGGTGGCCACCCCGAGCAACAGCGCCGCCAAGGGCCCGGAGAACTTGCGTGCCCGGTCGAGGCGCAGGCCATCCAGGCGATTGCCCAGGCTGACCCAGGGCCGGGCCAGCCAGTTGCCGAAGCGGGCGAAGATCAGCGACAAGGCGAACAGCCCCAGCACGATCAGCGCCAGCTGGCGCCCGATGCCGTTGGCACGGACGATCCAGTCGCTGCTGACCACCGCCAGGCTCGACACCAGGGCAAAGGTCAGCGCCATGCCACCGAGGGTCAGCAGCAGCGAGCCGCGCGAGCGGTCGGCCCGGGCGAACAGGAACGGCACCACCGGAAGAATGCAGGGGCTGAGGATGGTCAGGACCCCGCCGAGAAACGCTATGAGCAACATGGCATCACCTGTGATCGGTCAATGTCCGCCCGCCATCGGCGGCGGGCGTATCCAGGGGTGGCAGGCCCGGTTCAGGCCTGGTGGTCGGCGCGCATCCCCTGCGGGGTGCGCTCGTAGCCGCCTTCGGCCAGCCAGCTGTGCGTCTGCAAGGTGCCGGCTTTCAAGGTGCTCGCTTTCAAGGTGGCAGCCTTCAAGGGGCTGGCACTTGAGAGCGGGCTGAGCTGGAAGCAGGTCGCACAGGATGAGTCGGCGGCGCTGGCATCCACGGCCACGCCGGCCAGGGTCAAGGTCAGGGCAAGCAGGGAGCTTTTCAGGGCGTTCATGGGCGAATCCTCATGGCGAACAGGGTGATAGGACAGGGAGTGTGTTCAGTTGCCGTCGTTACAGTTGTTGGCGAACTTGCGGTAATCCAGGGCCTGGGTGCGCCCCTGGGAATCGAGGTAGGTCATGCGGGCATTGACCACGCCGCAGCTCGGCTCGGCGTCTTCGGTCATCGACAGGACCTTCTGGATATCCAGCTGGGTGCCGTAGCGGTAGGTCTGGGCCTGCACGTTGCTTTCGGCGCGGGCCGACAGGGTGCAGATGTTCAGGGCGGCGAACAGGCAGGCGGCGTAGAGGGCGGTGCGTTTCATGATGTGTTCCTCGGGCGACAATGGGTTTGGGTGGCGAGGCAGTAGCTGTGCCTCGATGGAGCCCATTGAATGCGCGGGAGGTATCGCGCTTGTGTCGGCGAACCACCCTTGCGGTCTCCCTACGTATCCACGCCGCCGGGGGATACAGAGCGATACAAAAGCGCCGGAAAAACCTTGTTTTGCATCGCCGTGTGTTCAACCAGGCGCCAGATACACTGCAATACAAAAGCCCGCAGGCAGGCCCGCCCGGGCTCTATAAACTAGGCAGCACGACCCTATACAGAGGCAGCCCCATGGATCATGTCGATCACGTATTGATAGTCGATGACGACCGCGAAATCAGAGAGCTGGTAGGCAACTACCTGAAAAAGAACGGCCTGCGCACCACGGTCGTGGCTGACGGCCGGCAGATGCGCAGCTTCCTGGAAACCACCCCGGTGGACCTGATCGTGCTCGACATCATGCTGCCCGGCGACGATGGCCTGCTGCTGTGCCGCGAGCTGCGCGCCGGCAAACACAAAGCCACGCCGGTGCTGATGCTCACCGCGCGCAACGACGAGACCGACCGCATCATCGGCCTGGAGATGGGCGCCGACGATTACCTGGTCAAGCCGTTCGCCGCCCGCGAACTGCTGGCGCGAATCAATGCCGTACTGCGGCGCACGCGCATGCTGCCGCCGAACCTGGTGGTCACCGAGAGCGGCCGCCTGCTGGGCTTCGGCCGCTGGCGCCTGGACACCACCGCGCGCCACCTGCTGGACCAGGACGGCACCATGGTCGCCCTGAGCGGCGCCGAATACCGTTTGCTGCGGGTGTTCCTCGACCATCCGCAACGGGTGCTCAACCGCGACCAGCTGCTCAACCTGACCCAGGGCCGCGACGCCGACCTGTTCGACCGTTCCATCGACCTGCTGGTCAGCCGCCTGCGCCAGCGCCTGCTGGACGACGCCCGCGAGCCGGCCTACATCAAGACCGTGCGCAGCGAGGGCTATGTGTTCTCGCTGCCGGTGGAGATCCTCGAGGCCACGTCATGAAGCTGGCGCTGCACTGGCCGCGCACCCTCGCCTCGCGGCTGTCGCTGATTTTCCTGATCGGCCTGGCGCTGGCCCAGGGTCTGTCGTTCGCCGCGCAGTCCTACGAGCGCTACCAGAGCGCCAAGATGACCATGCTCGGCAACCTGGAGAGCGACGTCTCGACCTCCATCGCCATCCTCGACCGCCTGCCCGCCGCCGAGCGCCCCGCCTGGCTGCAACGCCTGCAACGGCGCAACTATGGCTACCTGCTCAGCGCCGGCGAACCCGGCCAGCCCCTGGACGACGAGGATGTACCGGTCTCGGTGTACTCGATCAAGAACGCCCTCGGCCGCGACTACGACCTGGCATTCAACAACATTCCCGGGCCGCGCCAGCACTACCAGGCCCACCTGCGCCTGGCCGACGGCAGCCCGGTGACCATCGACGTGCGCCCGGCGCTGACGCCGATGTCGCCCTGGCTGCCGGCGGTGCTGCTGGGGCAGTTGCTGGTGTTGATCCTCTGCGCCTGGCTGGCGGTGCGCATCGCCGTGCGCCCGCTGACCCGGCTGGCCCAGGCGGTGGACAGCCTCGACCCCAACACCCACGGCGTACACCTGGACGAAAAGGGCCCGATCGAAGTGGTGCACGCGGCCAAGGCCTTCAATGCCCTGCAGGCGCGAATCGGCGCCTACCTCAAGGAGCGCATGCAACTCTTGGCGGCGATCTCCCACGACCTGCAGACGCCGATCACCCGCATGAAACTGCGCGCCGAGTTCATGGACGAGTCCGCCGAGAAGGACAAACTGTGGAACGACCTGAGTGAAATGGAGCACCTGGTGCGCGAAGGCGTGGCCTATGCCCGCAGCATCCATGGCGCCACCGAGGCCAGTTGCCGCATCGACCTGGACGCGTTTCTCGACAGCCTGGTGTTCGACTACCAGGACACCGGCCAGGACGTCGAGCTGACAGGCAAGAATGGCGCGCTGATCGACACCCGCCCCCACGCCCTGCGCCGGGTCCTGGTGAACCTGGTGGACAACGCGCTGAAGTTCTCCGGCGCGGCGCGGATCGAGGTCCAGGCACAGGCCGGCGATCGCCTGTCGGTCAAGGTCCTGGACCGTGGCCCGGGGATCAGCGAAGAACAGCTGGCCGAAGTACTCAAGCCGTTCTATCGGGTGGAAAGCTCGCGCAACCGCGACACCGGCGGCACCGGCCTGGGCCTGGCCATCGCCCAGCAACTGGCGGTGGCCCTGGGCGGCTCGCTGCGCCTGAGCAATCGCGAAGGGGGCGGCCTGTGCGCCGAGCTGATCCTGGTCAGCAGCAAAGCCAGTCTCTGAACACTTTGCTACACAGGCATACATAACCGCCCTTTGCCGACACAGCCGATATACACGGCCTTGCAAGACTCCTGGGACACGCCGCGACAGCGGCGCCCAACCTCAAGGAGCCTCTCATGCCCACTCAATCCCTCCCCTCGCGTTTCCACGGCTGGCGGCTGTTCAGCCTGCTGGCCGCCGCCGTGCTGCTGATGACCGCGCTGATCCTGCTGTTCGAGCCGGACCTGGTCGAGGCCACCCGCAGCGCCATCCGTGCCACCGCGCGTTCGTCCTTCGTGCTGTTTCTGCTGGCCTTTACTGCCTCGGCATTCGCCGTGCTGCTGCCCTCGCCGCTGAGTCAGGCGCTGGTACGCGAACGCCGCTTCATCGGCCTGGCGTTCGCCTTCTCGCACCTGGTACACGCGCTGCTGATCTACAGCTACGGACAACTGAACCCGGAGTTCTGGCCCGGCCGCAGCACCCTGGGCAACCTGCCCGGGTCCGTGGGTTACCTGTTTATCCTGCTGCTGACCCTGACCTCGTTCAAAGGCCCGGCCGCGCTGCTCAGCCGTGTTGCCTGGAAACGCCTGCACACCACCGGCATGTGGGTGATCGCCGCGATATTCGCTTTCTCCAATTTCAAACGCATTCCGCTGAGCGCCTGGTACCTGCTGCCCTTCGCCATCACCTGCTCGGCCATGACGATCAACCTGCTGGGCAAGCTGGCCCAGGCCAACAAACGCCGGCAACGCCAGGCCCTGAGCCCACGCTGAACAACACCGCGCCCCTGTAGCCGCTGCCGCAGGCTGCGATCGACGCCGCAGGCGGCGCCGCTTTTGTAATGCCCCCCACTTTGCACAGGAGATCCACCCCATGATCCTCACGCTTTCATCCGCCCTCGACGGGCTGCAACGCCAGCTCAATCGCGTCTCCCCCTGGGTCGCGCTCCTCAGCCTGCGCCTGCTGCTGGCCTGGGAGTTCTTCGAGTCGGGCCTGGAAAAATGGCAGGGTGAAAACTGGTTCCAGGAGATCCAGTCCGCCTTCCCGTTTCCCTTCGACCAGTTGCCGGCGAGCCTGAACTGGCAGCTGTCGATGTGGGCCGAGCTGCTGTGCGCCCTGGCGCTGCTGCTGGGCCTGGGCACCCGCTTCGCCGCGCTGGTGCTGATTGTGGTCACAGTCGTCGCTACCGCCGCCGTGCACTGGCCGGCCGAGTGGTCGAGCCTCAGCGAACTGGCCCAGGGTTACGCCATCAGCAACAAGGGCCACGGCAACTTCAAGCTGCCGGTGATCTACCTGGCGGCGCTGCTGCCGCTGCTGTTCCAGGGCCCGGGCAAGCTCAGCCTGGATGCGCTAATCGGGCGCCTGCGCCACAGGCGCTGATACCCCCGGGGCAGAAAAAAGCCGCAGCTTGAGCTGCGGCTTTGGTGTTTCTGCGGGGTGGAAGTTCTATAACAAGCGCATCGCCCTGTAGCCGCTGGCGCAGCCTGCGATCGGCGGCGTAGCCGTCGTAAAACCGGCTATCGCATTCGGTCTGATACACCGCGTTGCCTGGGTTTGCGGCCGCTGCGCAGCCGAGCGCAGGCTGCGCCAGCGGCTACACAGGGCCGATAACGCCTTGGTTGTGCAGCTGTCGCAGCAGGCTCAGCCAGTTGATCGGGGCCTGCGCCACAGGCGCTGATGCCCCGGGGACAAAAAAGCCGCAGCGTGAGCTGCAGCTTTGGTGTTTCTGCGGGGAAAAGTTTGATAACAGGCACATCTCCCTGTAGCCGCTGGCGCAGCAGGCTTTGGTCAGTTGATCGGGCGCCTGCGCCACGGGCCCCGGGGCAAAAAAAGCCGCAGCGTGAGCTGCAGCTTTGGGGTTTCTGCAGGGTGGAAGTTCGATAACAGGCGCACCTCCCTGTAGCCGCTGGCGCAGCCTGCGATCGGCGGCGTAGCCGTCGTAAAACCGGTGATCGCGTTCGATCTGATACACCGCGTTGCCTGGGTTTGCGGCCGCTGCGCAGCCGGGCGCAGGCTGCGCCAGCGGCTACATAGGGCCAATAACGCCTTGGTTATGCAGCTGTCGCAGCAGGCTTTGGTCAGTTGATCGGGCGCCTGCGCTACGGGCGCTGATGCCCCGGGGACAAAAAAGCCGCAGCGTGAGCTGCAGCTTTGGTGTTTCTGCGGGGTGGAAGTTCGATAACAGGCGCATCTCCCTGTAGCCGCTGGCGCAGCCTGCGATCGGCGGCGTAGCCGTCGTAAAACCGGTGATCGCGTTCGATCTGATACACCGCGCTACCTGGGTTTGCGGCCGCTGCGCAGCCGGGCGCAGGCTGCGCCAGCGGCTACACAGGGCCGATAACGCCTTGGTTATGCAGCTGTCGCAGCAGGCTCAGGCCAGTTGATCGAGCGCCTGCGCTACGGGCGCTGATACCCGGGGCAAAAAAAGCCGCAACATGAGCTGCGGCTTTGGTGTTTCTACGGGGGAAATTCGATAACAGGCACATCTCCCTGTAGCCGCTGGCGCAGCCTGCGATCGGCGGCGTAGCCGTCGTAAAACCGGTGATCGCGTTCGATCTGATACACCGCGTTGCCTGGGTTTGCGGCCGCTGCGCAGCCGGGCGCAGGCTGCGCCAGCGGCTACATAGGGCAAATAACGCCTTGGTTATGCAGCTGTCGCAGCAGGCTTTGGTCAGTTGATCGGGCGCCTGCGCTACGGGCGCTGATACCCGGGGCAAAAAAAGCCGCAACATGAGCTGCGGCTTTGGTGTTTCTGCGGGGTGGAAGTTCGATAACAGGCGCATCTCCCTGTAGCCGCTGGCGCAGCCTGCGCTCGGCGGCGTAGCCGTCGTAAAACCGGCTATCGCGTTCGATCTGATACCCCGCGTTGCCTGGGTTTGCGGCCGCTGCGCAGCCGGGCGCAGGCTACGCCAGCGGCTACACAGGGCAAATAACGCCTTGGTTGTGCAGCTGTTGCAGCAGACTCTGGCCATTGGCGAGAAAGGTGTCGAGGTCGTCGATGCCTGCTTCCAGGGCCAGGCCTTGCAACTGGTCGCGGCCGTGGAGTTGGGGAAAGGCCTCGATACGCTCCAGCAGGCGCCAGGCCAGCGGGCTGAGCTCGGAGAAATGCACCCGGTAATCGGCGTCGCGGCGGATCAGCAGCAAGGTCGGTGCTGCCCCGGGCTCCCTGGGACGCCAGGCCGGCCCCAGGCGCTGCACCGGCCAGGCGTAGGCCAGCGGCCAGGCCAGGGGCGACAGGCGCAAGGGCTGGGTCAGCAGCCGCTCCGGATCGCTGGCTGGCAGCGGCTCGGCCTCGGCCTGTTGCAGGGCCATTTCGATCCACTCGTAATGGCTCAGCTCCAGCATAAAGGCCGGCCAGCTGGCGTCCTGCAAAGCGGCGGGCGTGGAAGCCATCCAGGCCACGAACTCGCCGGCGATCTCGCCGAACTTCGGCGTGGCGCAACGGTGCTCGCGCAGGAACACCCGCAGCAGCCGGCGCCAGTCCGCCTCGCCGAGTATCGAGCGCAGCACCGGGAAGGTATTGCCAAGCAACGACAGCAGGTTGTCGAACACCAGCTCGCGGTAAATCTCCACCCGTGCGCGATCCATCCCGGCGGGCGGTGCGCGGTGCTCGGGATCGCGCAGGTAGGCGGTCAGGGCCTGTTGCTCGGCGTCGAGGGCGATCAGCAGCTTATCCATGGGCCCACCTCCCCTGTGCCTGACGGGCACTGGCCTGCAACCGGCGGATGCTGTCCAGCTCGCCCAGCAGCTCGGCGAATGGCGGGAAGTTGAAGTCCCGTTCCAGCAGGGTCGGTTGCACGCCAAACAGCTGGTAGGCGCGCGCCAGCAAGTCCCAGACCACCGGTTTGACCGGCGCGCCGTGGGTGTCGATCTTCAGGCTGGCGGACTGGTCGTAGTGCCCGGCCACATGCATCGCCACCACCCGCTCCGGCGGCAGGCCGGCGAGAAAGGCCTGGGGTTCGAAGCCGTGGTTCACCGAGTTGACGTAGAGGTTGTTGACGTCCAGCAACAGGTCGCAATCGGCTTCGGCCAGCACCGCGTTGGTGAAGGCCAGCTCGTCCATGTCCTGGCGTGGCGCGGCGTAGTACGAGACGTTCTCCACCGCCAGGCGCCGGCCCAGCACATCCTGGGCCTGGCGGATGCGCGCCGCGACATGGCGCACCGCCTCTTCGGTGAACGGCAGCGGCAGCAGGTCGTAGAGGTGCCCGTCGTCGCCGCAGTAGCTCAGGTGTTCGCTGTACAGCGGCACCTTGAAGCGCTCGAGGAACTGCCGCACTTCCCGCAGGAACCCCAGGTCCAGCGGCGCCGGGCCACCGAGGGACAACGACAGCCCGTGGCAGCTCAACGGGTAACGCTCGGCCAGGGCGCGCAACGCGGCGCCATGGGCACCGCCGATGCCGATCCAGTTTTCCGGCGCCAGCTCCAGAAAATCAAAAGCGCCCGCAGGCGCCGTATTCAATGCGTCGAGCAAGGCACGACGCAAGCCAAGCCCCGCGGCTGCCGAAACGGGCAGCCGTGGGGCTTGGGCGGATGATGGGATGTTGCAGGGTGGTATTGAGGGAGGCATGGGTCCGTCTCCTGGTTGCCCCGGAAAAAAACGGGGGGCACCTGAGTGCCCCCCGCCACCGTCGATCAGGACTCGATCGCCGCACCGCATTTGCCTTCGCCACATTTGCCTTCGGCCGAACCGGCCTTGGCCGCCAGGTACTGCTTGGCTTCGCTCAGGCTGATGGCGCCATCGTGGTTGGCGTCGATCTTGTCGAACTCGGCGGCGCGCTCGGGGGCGGCGGCGATGAACTCCTCGCGGGAGACCTTGCCGTCGTGGTTAGTGTCGGTCTTGGCGAACTTGTCTTCGCCGCACTTGCCTTCGGTGGAGGTCTTGACCCCGTCGGCCGCGGCCAGGGTGTAGCCCTGGGACAGCTCGGTCATGCTCAGCGCGGAAGCGGCGGTGGACAGGCCCAGGCCGCCGACCAGTGCCAGGCCGAGCGCGACATTGGAAACATTGGAGAGTTTGAACATGCTGATACCCCTTCGATGGATTGATTAACGGTTCCCGCCACCGACACCGAGAAGCTCGGTGCTGGCGGGTGGACGTAGTTAATCCTCGGGGTGTATCCGGGTTGTGTGCACAACCGGCGCCAGGACAAGCAGGTGTATCAGCGCCGGGCCGATACACACTCCGATACAAGGCCGTCGGCCAACCGGCCAGTTGAGCGCTGACTCAACTGGCCGAAGTGCAACACGGGATGTCCTGCAGCGAACGGTAGACCGGCAGGCCCAGGCGCTCGCCCATCGCGACCAGGGCATCGGCACTGGCGCAGGCACCGCCGATGCGCAGCAGCGCGTCGCAACGCTGCAACTGCTGTTGCGCACGCTCCTGGAACCCGGCGCCTGGCTCGCCGGCAGCGCTCAAATCCTCCGCCGCCAGCCCCAGCCACTGGCCGAATACGGGGCTGTGCCCGGCCTCGAACAGCCGCGCGGCACAGTCATCCAGGCTGGCGACCTGCTGCGCCAGCGCCGCTGCATCGTCGGTCGCCGAATACCGGGGCGCGGCCACCAGGATCGTCAGGCGGCGCGGCGGCATCAGGCGCAGCTCCAGGTATTGCAGGAGCATGATGGTCTTGCCGTCGACGATCTCGCCGCTGCGCACCATGTCCAGCGCCTGCTGGTAACCCAGCTCCAGCACCTCGATGTCCTCGCCCTCTTCTTCCAGGCCGCCACCGTCGCCGATACGGTCGTCGGGGGAATACTCGCCGATGAAAAAGTGCAGGCGCTCGGTGACCGAGCCGGGGCTCATGAAGGCTTCATAGACCTTCTGCACCGCGCCGACGCGGTAGCCGGTTTCCTCTTCGGCTTCCAGGCGGATGCGTGCTTCCGGGCTGGCATTGTCCAGCAGGCCGGCGGCGGTCTCGATCAGGTAGCCGCTGTGGTCGTTGACGTAGGTCGGCATGCGGAACTGGCGGATCAGCAGCACCGTGCGCCGCTCGCGGTTGTACAGCAGGATGGTCGCGCCATTGCCGCGGTCGTAGACCTCGCGGGTCTGCGCCTGCCAGCTGCCGTCGCGGCGTTGCAGGTCGAAGCTGTATTTCTTCAGCAGGTACCAGTTGTCGGAGAGCATCTCCTCGGCGGTGATGCGCACGGGTGCGGCTTGCATGGTCTTCCCCCTTGGCAATTGGATGTCGTTCAACGCGTCACTGATGGGCGCCGATCGAGCGCCAGGCCGCCTCGGCCAGTTCCTGGCGATAGGTGCCCGGGCTGCTCTGGACCCGGCCGGACAACCAGGCGCGGCAGTAGTTTTCCGCCTGCCCGACGATCAGCGACGGCAGCAGTTCGGCGGGTATCCGCGGTAATTCATCGGCCCGGGTGTGGGCCGTCAGCCACTCGCGCAACTGGCGGTTGCGCGCCTTGTTGCGGCTGGCCAGCTCTTCGGCGAACGGGCCCTTGGCGACCGCATACCGCGCCTGGAACTGGAACCGCGCCCATTCGGGCTGGGCGTCGACCCAATCCACATAGCTGTGCACCAGCGCCTGCACACCCTGCTCCAGGGTCTGGGCGTCGCTCATGTATCGCTCGCGCAGGCCGGCCTGATCGTCCAGCGCGGCGAAAAACAGCACGGCCACCAGCCCTTCCTTGTTGCCGAAGTGGTGATAGATCGCGCCGACGCTGGTATCGCAGGCCGCGCGAATCATTTCGATGGTGGTGGCTTCGATGCCCTGTTCGTTAAAGCACGCCAGGGCTCGGCGCAGGATGTCGCGTTTGAGTTCGGCCCTGCGGCCGGGGTAGCAGCGTTCAAGCAGATCGATCGTGTCCATTGCCCATCACAAAACCAAGGTCCAGGGAACAAGGCGCGCACGCCTCAGTGAATGGTGGCGCCAGCTTGACATATTTCGCGAAAGCCGAATATTGTTCTTTTACAGAATATTATTCTGTAAACCCAAAAATAATCCGCTACGAGGCATTACCATGAGTCAGGTTCTCAGCATGTTCAGCGCCGCAGGTCCGGAAAAGTTCAGTCAGATGGCCTGCCAGATGGCCCCTTACTTCAGCACCATCAACCCGTTGATCGCCGAGCTGAGCGCGGGACGTTCGGTGGTGCAGGTGCCGTTTCGCAAAGAGATCACCAACCACCTGGGCACGGTGCACGCCATCGCCCTGTGCAACGCCGCCGAACTGGCGGCCGGGGTGATGACCGACGTGTCGATCCCGGCCGGCGCACGCTGGATTCCCAAGGGCATGACCGTGGAATACCTGGCCAAGGCCAAGACGTCGGTGCGCGCGGTGGCCGATGGCGGCGCGGTGGACTGGAGCAGCAGCGGCGACAAGATTGTCGCGGTGGAGATCTACGATGAGGAAGACCTCAAGGTCTTCAGCGCACGCATCACCATGAACGTGAAAACCGCCTGACCCAGAAACGACAACGCCCCTCATGAGAGGGGCGTTGGCGATGACGCAGTAAGCTCGCTTACACCTGGATCAGGTTGGCGATCTTCACGTCCGGATCGACATCGGCTTCGTAGTCGACGCCGTCGATCTCGAAGCCGAACAGGCGCAGGAATTCCTGCTTGTAGCCGGCGAAGTCGGTCATCTGGTAGAGGTTTTCGCTGGTGACTTCATCCCACAGCTGCTTCACGCGGTCCTGGACGGCGGGTTCCAGTTCCTTGTAGTCGGCACGCAGGCGGCCTTCCTGGTCGATGATCGGGTTCGGGTTGTACAGGCTGTCCTTGTACAGACCGTAGACCTGTTCGATGCAACCTTCGTGACTGCCCTGCTCTTTCATGACCTTGAACAGCAGCGACAGGTACAGCGGCATGATCGGGATCGCCGAGCTGGCCTGGGTCACCACGGCCTTGAGCACCGATACCCGCGCGTCGCCGCCCAGGTCCGACAGCTCCTTGCGGATGCCGATGACTTTCTGGTCCAGGTCCTTCTTGGCTTCGCCGATGGAACCGTTCCAGTAGATGTCGTGGGTCAGCTTCTCGCCCAGGTAGGTGAAAGCGGTGGTCTTCGCGCCTTCGGCCAGTACGCCGGCTTCGTGCAGCGCGTCGATCCACATCTGCCAGTCTTCGCCGCCCATCACGGCCACGGTGCCGTCGATTTCTTCCTGGGTGGCTGGCTGCAGGGTGGTTTCTTTAACGATTTCCTTGTCGGTGTCGACACCGCGCAGGGTCACGGATTTGCCCAGCGGCTTGAGGGTCGAGCTCAGGACTTCGCCGGTTTTCGGGTGGGTGCGACGCGGAGCGGCCAGGCTGTAGACCACCAGGTCGATCTTGCCCAGGTCGCGCTTGATGGTTTCGATGGTCTGGCGCTTCACTTCGTCGGAGAAGGCGTCGCCGTTGATGCTCTTGGCGTACAGGCCTTTTTCTTCGGCGAACTTGTGGAAAGCCGCGGTGTTGTACCAGCCGGCGGTGCCGAGCTTGCCGTCAACGCTGCCGCGCTCGAAGAACACACCCAGGGTGTTGGCGCCGCAACCGAAGGCGGCGGTGATACGTGCGGCCAGGCCGTAGCCGGTGGAAGCGCCGAGCACCAGTACGTTCTTTGGCCCAGCGTCGATGGTGCCTTGTTCGGTGACGTAGTCGATCTGTTGCTTGACGTTGGCTTCGCAACCGACCGGGTGGGTCGTCACACAGATAAAGCCGCGAACGCGGGGTTTGATGACCATACACAATCTCCCAATTTCAATATGCCAAGAGCCAATACGGGCTGCAGCAGCGTCACTTGTTCAAGTCGTAGACGCTCGGAACGTCCTCGCGTCACGCCTTGGGTTTTCAATGAGTGCAGATTTGCCCGCCAGCATAAGTTCATTCCGGGGTTTGGGCCAGAAAACGCTGAGATTGCTCCATGGCCTGTACGGCGTGGGAAAAGCGGCGGTCATTTGTTCAAGCGGTGGGCATCGTAGGCGTCCAGGGCCTGATAGGCGGTGTAGGTCGCCTGCGCCGCGACCAGGCCGGCCAGGCCAAAGGTGGGCACCAGGCCGAACTGGCCAAAGCCCTGGGGAATGGGGATGGCCTTGGCGATGGCATCCGCCAGCACCTCCCCCGCCACCGTGGTCGGGGCCATGCCGTGACCGCCGAACCCCACGGCATGCCACACGCCGTTGTCGTCCCGGCCGATCTGCGCCATCTGCTGGCGGCCGTAGCTCATCAGCCCGCCCCAGGCATACTCGATCTCCACATCGGCCAGTTGCGGGTAGACCGTCACCAGGTCGGCTTTGAGCAAGCCGGCGATCGCCTGCGGGCCACGGTTGAGGATGGAAATCCGCCCGCCCCAGAGGATCCGGCTGTCCGCCAGCGGGCGGTAATAGTCGAAGGCAAAGCGGGTGTCGTAAATGGCCGACTCGCAGTTGATCGAATCCTTCAGCGCCTCGCCCAGGGGCTCGGTCGCCACCACATAGGTGGCAATCGGCAGCGTCGCTCGTTCCACCGGGCGGTACAGCCCACGGGCATAACCGCCCGCGGCGAACACCACCTGCTCGGCCAGCACCTCGCCGCCCGCGGTCTTGACCAGGTACTTGCCGCCCTGCCGCTCGATCGCCAGGGCCGCGGAGTGTTCGTGGATATCAATGCCGTAGCCGGCAACAGCCGAGGCCACGCCATACACATACTTGAGCGGGTGGAAGTGAAAGGCGTTGCTCTCGAACAAGGCGCCGAAATAGCGCTCGGTCTTGAGCTTTTCCCGCAACTCGCCCGGCGGCACGTACTGCCAGTCGACGCCGTAGACCTCCTTCATCAACTGCCGAGGTTTTTCCAGGCGCGTCGGGTCGTTGAACCAGTTGGCCAGCAGCACGCCCCTGTCGGTCAGGTCGCACTGGATGCCGTATTGCCGGACGCGCTGGCGAATCAGCTCGACCGCGTCGATGGTCAGCCGGTAGAGCCGCCGCGCTTCCTCGCGGCCCAGGGTCTTGAGCAGCTCGGCATTGCCCAGGCAGTAACCGCCGAATACAAAACCGCCATTGCGCCCCGAGGCGCCGTGCCCGACGGTGTGGGATTCGAGGATCACCACATCCTTGACGCCGCGTTCGGCCAAACCCAGCGCCGTGGAAAGCCCCGCCAGCCCGCCGCCCAGAATGCACACCCGGGTCTCCACCCGGCCGCCGAGCGCCGGATAGGCGGCCTTCTCGACCGTGGCTTCGTAATAACTTTCGAGAAAATCCTGACTCATCACTTGGCTCCGACCTGGGTCATGCGCACAGGAAGACCCAGATTCTCATTCATCGCCGATTCCGCTGGCAGATCACATTCGGACTTGCTGCGAATCATTGAAAAGCTCATGTCATCGAACCGGACGAACCTGGAGCCACTGATGACTTTGTGCGCCAGCCAGATCACCAGGAACAGCACCAGGCCAATGTAGGTGGCGGTCAGCCCGGCCCAATCGATCGAGTCGCCGAGCAGGGCCTGATAGTTCTGCCCCAGGGTGACGAACAGGCACAGGACAAAGGCGAAAATCGGCCCGAACGGAAAGAACCGCGACACATAGGGCAGATTGCCCAGGTCGTTGCCCTGGCGCACATAGCCGCGGCGAAACCGGTAGTGGCTGACCGCAATGCCCAGCCAGGCGATAAAACCGAGCATGCCCGAGGTGTTGAGCAGCCAGTTGTAGATCTGCCCCGGGCTGAAAATGAAGGTCAAGAAGCACAGGGCCGCCACCGTGGCGGTGGCCAGCAACGCCCACCGCGGGGTGCCGGACTGGCTCAAACGGGCGAAGATCGCCGGCGCCTTGCCTTCCAGGGCCAGGCTGTAGAGCATCCGCGAGGAGGCATACATGCCGGAGTTTCCGGCGGACAGCACCGAGGTCAGGATCACCGCGTTCATCACCGCGGCCGCGCCGAGCATGTCGGCCCGTTCGAAGATCAGGGTAAAGGGGCTGACCCGGATATCGGACACCCCATTCCTCAACAGGCTGGGGTCATTGTAGGGAATCAACAGGCCGATGATCAGGATGGTCAGCACGTAGAACAGCAGGATCCGCCAGAAGATCTGCCGCACCGCGCGCGGCACGTTTTTCCCGGGGTCCCGGGTTTCACCGGCGGCGATACCGACGAACTCGGTGCCCTGGAACGAAAACCCCACGATCATCGCCACCCCGACCAGGGCCCCCAGGCCGCCGACAACAGGCGCATCGCCAATCAACCAGAGCCTGGGGCCGGCATTTTCGCCGCCGCTGAGAATGCCGAACAACATCAGAACGCCCACCGCGATAAACAGCAGGATAGTGATGACTTTAATCAGGGCGAACCAATATTCGGACTCACCGAACAAGCGCACCGAGGCCATATTGAGTGCGGTGATGATCAATAAAAAACCCGCACTCCAGATATACCCCGGCACATCCGGAAACCAATAAGCCATGATGATCTGCGCGGCCACCAGATCGACCGCAATGGTCACCGCCCAGGCATACCAGTAGTTCCAGCCCAGGGCGAAGCCGAAACTTTCATCGACATACTTCGAGGCATAAGTCGAGAACGAACCGGTGACCGGCATGCAGGACGCCAGTTCACCGAGGCTGGTCATCAGAAAGAACACCATGGCGCCAATGACCACAAAGGCCAGCAGCGCTCCGCCGGGGCCGGACTGGGCAATGGTCGAGCCCGAGGCGACGAACAGCCCGGTGCCGATGCTGCCGCCAATGGCGATCATGCTCAGGTGCCGGGGCGTGAGGGTTCGTTTCAGTCCGCCGGTGGTTTTCTCGCTGTGAAAATCGCCGGCCATGTCGCACGCACCCGGCACTTTTGTGGAGTCTGTCATGGATCACCTTTTTATTATATTTAAGCCACCGATGAGTTGACTCACACGGTATGGCAGTGTCCCTGGATTGTTTTCCGCACTCACTAAAGCCCACAAAAATACCGCTGACAAATGATTTTCCAGCATCACATCAGTCGCTTAGGGAATACGCCTGCGGTGAAAAAGTTTAAAAAAACGACACACTAGCAAAGTGCTATCCACCCACAGACCATAACTAAAAGCCTGTCAGGATTAGTTGGTTTTCTATAACGAAAAATAGAAGTTTCCTACAGGTAACAACTAACAACCTGACATGTAGTAATAGTCTTTACATAGCCAAATATGCATCCGCCTGGACGGCTGCGCGCTGCGCAATGGGGGCGGGAGCAGAAGAGCGTCCGGCGCCCTGCCCCTGCTGGCGCCGATCATGCTGTTGGCGGCTTGGAAGATCAGTGCCAGCGCCAGCCAGGCAAGCCTATTGCCCGGCCTCCTGGCGGCGCTTGCGGAACTCGGCCACCTTATGCCGGTTGCCGCACAGCGCCATGCTGCACCAGCGCCGCTTATGGGACTTGGTGCGGTCGAAGAACATCAGCGAGCACTCCGTGCTCTCGCACTTGCGCACCAGATTGAAGTCGCCCTCGGCCAGCAGCTCGGCGGCGTGGAACGCCAGCTGGCTCAAGCGCCGGGCCGCGGCATCGGGTTGGTGAAAGCGCTCCAGTGCCGGCGCCCCCGCGTGCTCCCAGACCAGTTGCGGCACCGCCTTGAGCAGAAAGGCATTCAGCGCTTTCGGGTCCGCCGGGCGGTTTTCCCGGCGCGCGGCCACCAGGCGTTCAATGCACTCGCGCAACGCCCGCAGCTCGCCGAGCAAGCGCCCCTTCCCCGCCGCAGCAACCTCACTCGCCGGCCCCAGGCCGATCTGCTCAAGCCATAACGCCGCGTCCTCATCGCTGTTCAACAGATCGCGGCGTTGCCCCTCGACCATCATCCGGGTGTTCAACAAATCGAGTGCCGGATGATCGGCAAGCACAAAGGGGGCAGGCAGGCCCGGGGCGGTATCGGAGGCAGTCATGGAAATCTCCTGGATTCGAGGGCCAATTGTAACCTATAAAAATCATTTGACTAGTTACCAAAGCCATGCAAAATAAAAACACGTAACCGGCAATATAAATTTAATCAGTTACAGGAGATCCAGCCATGACCCCCTCCACCCCAACCCGGGTTGCCTACAAATTCGCCCAGGCCGATGGCGTCCGTGTGTTCTATCGCGAGGCAGGTGCCGCTGATGCACCGGTGTTGCTGTTGCTGCACGGCTTCCCCAGTTCCTCCCACCAGTTCCGTGAGCTGATCCCGCTGCTGGCCGAGCGCTATCGCATCATCGCGCCGGACCTGCCGGGCTTCGGCTTCACCGAAATCCCGGACGAGCGCCATTACGTCTACAGCTTCGACGCCATCGCCAAGACCCTCGGTGAGTTCGTCGAGGTGCTGGGCCTCAAGCGCTATGCCCTGTACTTCTTCGACTACGGCGCGCCCACCGGCCTGCGCCTGGCCCTGGCGCACCCCGAGCGGGTCAGCGCGATCGTTTCGCAAAATGGCAACGCTTACCTGGAAGGCCTGGGGGATGCCTGGGCGCCGATCCGCCGCTACTGGGCAGAGCCCTCTGCGCAGAACCGGCAGGCGATCAGCGATGCCGTGCTGAACCTGCAAGGCACCCGCTGGCAGTATGTGGAGGGCGTGAGCGACCCGGACCTGATCGCCCCCGAGGCCTATCACCTGGACGCGCTGCTGCTGGAACGCCCGGGCAACAAGGAGATTCAGCTGGACCTGTTCTACGACTACCAGAACAACCTGAAACTGTATCCGGCGTTCCAGCAGTTCTTCCGTGATCACCGGGTGCCGACCCTGGCCATCTGGGGCAAGGGCGATCCGTTCTTCATCCCTCCGGGCGCCGAGGCCTACCGCCGCGACAACCCCGATGCGGTGGTGGAACTGCTGGACACCGGGCACTTCGCCCTGGAGACCCATGTCGAGTACATCGCCCAGCGGATCGTCGAAGTGCTGGGCCACGCGATCGATTAGTCCGGGATTGCACCCCCGCCAACCTCGGATCGAGGACCCTCGCGGCAAGGACGCCGCCGGTCCTCGAGTCGCCCCGCCCGCTAACGGTGCCAACCAACAAACCACTGCCCGAACACCCGCGCCGGCATGGGCGAGGAAAACAGTTGGCCCTGCCCCACGTCATAGCCCCGCGCTTGAAGAATGTCGCGCTGCGCGGCGTGTTCGATGCCCTCGGCGACCACCCGCAGGGACAGGCCCTTGCCGATGCCGATGACCGCCTCGCTCAAGGCGCGGCAGGTGGCGTCGTGCTCCAGCTCCTCGACGAAGCTCTGGTCCAGTTTCAGCTCACTGATCGGCAAGCGCCGCAGATAGCCCAGGCTGGAATAGCCCGCGCCAAAGTCATCGATGGCCAGGCGCACGCCCAGGGTGTGCAGGTCCTGCAGGGTCTGCTCGGTGGTCGGGTTGCTGCACAGGAACACGCCCTCCGTGACCTCCACGCACAGGTCCGCCGGCTGCAGGCCGCAGCGCTGCAACTGGCGGGCGATCAGGGCCGCCAGGTTGAAGTTATGGAAGTTGATCGGCGACAGGTTGACCGAGATGGACGGCACCCGGATTCCCGATCGGCGCCAGCGCGCCAGTTGCTCGCAGGCCTCGCACAGCACCCACTGGCTGAGGTAGTTGATCAACCCGCACTCCTCGGCCAGCGCGATGAATTGCGCGGGCGCGATAGTGCCCAGGCTCGGATGCTCCCAGCGCGCCAGCGCCTCGACCCCGACCAGGCCGTTGGTGCGCAAGTCGATCTGCGGTTGATAGACCAGGTGCAGGCCGTCGCTGGTCAGGGCCTGGCGCAGCGCCGTCTCCAGTTGCAGGCGCTGCTGGGCGAGCTGGTCCATCTCCTCGAGGAAAAACCTGAAACCGCCGCGCTCGGTACGCTTGGCCTGGTACATGGCGATATCGGCGCAGTGCAACAGGCTTTCCATATCCTGGCCGTCGCTGGGGTACAGGCTGACGCCGACGCTGGCCGAAGGAACCATGGCGGTCCCGGCAATATCGGCCGGGGCGCCCAGGGTCAGCATCAGGCGCTCGATAAAGGCCGTAACCCGGGCGGCATTCATCCGCGGCAGCACCAGCACGAACTCGTCGCCCGACAGCCGGCCGACGATGTCCGATTCGCGCAGCACGCTGCGCAGCCGTTGCGCCATGACCTTCAGCAGCTCATCGCCCGAGGCGTGCCCCAGGGCATCGTTGACCTGCTTGAAGCGGTCCAGGTCGACATACAGCACCGCCAGCTCGCCCTGCTCCAGGGCGACCTCGGCGAGTCTGCGGTTGGCCTCGGCCAGCAGGGAACTGCGATTGGGCAAGCCGGTCAGGGCATCGGACAAGGCCATGCGCTGGATCGACTGGCGCGCCTCCTCGCGCTCCAGGGCCAGCATGCACAGGTAGGTCCCGGCCATGATCAGATGGGCATGGGTGGTATCGGGCTTGCGGCTCTCCCGGAAATACAGGGCAAAGGTCGCGCAGACCCTGCCGCCGCTGTTGCGCACCGGCATCGACCAACAGGCCCGCACCCCGGCCTGCTGCGCCAGCCAGCGGTAATCGGCCCACAGCGGATCGGTGTCGATATCGGTGACCAGCACCGGCTCGCCGCGAAAGGCCGCGGTGCCGCAGGAGCCGGCGGCGGGCCCGATCGGCAGCCCCTCCATGGCCCTGGCGTAATCGGCCGGCAGGCCGGGGCTGGCCAGGTGATGCAGCAGCCCTTGTTCATCCACGCGGAGTATCGAGACGACGACCTCCGGCGCCAGGCGCTCGATTTCCTGGCACAGCAGGGTCAACACGTTCTCCAGGGCCTGCTCTTGCAACAGAGCGCCGATGACCTTGTCCTGCAGCACTTCGGGCAGCCTGGAACGGGTGATGTCGGTGAACACGATGACAATGTTGCCGATCCGCCCCTTGGCGTCGAACACCGGCGCCGAGCAGACATGCACCCACAGCCGCTGGCCGTTGCGCTTGCTGACCAGGCCGCAGGCTTCATGGGGCTGGCCACTGAGGATGCTCTCCAGGTGCAGCTCGTCGGCCTGGGCCGCCCCCGGGGTATCGGCGACGAAGAACATCTGCGGCGAGCGCTCCAGCAATTCCTCGCGGGAATACCCCAGCAAGCGCACCAGCCCGTCGTTGATATAGATCAGCCGGCCGTCGGCGTCGACGATGCAGGTGGCCGAGCTGCTGGCGTTGACCGACATCGACAGCAAGCGCTGCTCGATATCCTTCAGCCGCGTCTGGGTCACGTCCTTGAAAAAGGCGGCATAGAGAATGCGCCCCTGCAGGGTGATTTTCGAGATCGCCATCGCGCCCCAGCGTTCTTCGCCATCTTTGCGGGTGATGCACACATCGCGGCTGGTGCCGATGATCTTATTGATGCCGGTCTCGCCGTCGTTCCGCGAGCGGATGGGGATCGGCACCAGCGTGCCGACCTCGCTGCCCAGCACCTCGTGCCGTTGACAGCCCCAGAAACGCTCGGCTGCCGCGTTGAAGAACACCACCTGGTTACGATCGTCGATGATCACCACGGCATCGTTGGCCTGTTCCAGGGTCTGCGCGAAAAAGTCCGCCGCCTCTTCTCCGGTCGTTGACCCGACGCTCATATCCATCGCCGCCACTGCATGCATGCCATCACGGTCATCGTCCCTGATCACGGTGAAGCGCCATCAAGAGCCCTCGAACTGGAGGGGGCCGGTCCTCGAAGCAACACCCGGCACGGCTCAGCGAGGCTGAGAAACGCGCGTTTACCCGAGCGAGCAGGACATCAGGCCATCGGCGTGGACATGGATCTTTTAGGCCATCGACCTGAAATTAGAGAATAGCCGCGAAGTGACAGGGCCACGGAAAACCGTGCGAACGTCGCCAAACCTCGGCGTCCTGTCGCTGCTCGATCCGCGCCAGGCCATCGCCTTCGCGCAACGCACCAACGAGCAGGTCACCGAGCAGTTCGTCGCCCGCCACCCGCAGCGCTTCAAGGCCTTCGCCACCGTGGCCCTGCAATCGCCCAGGGCCGCGGCGGACGAACTGGAACGTGCGGTAAAGGATTACGGCATGGTGGGGGCACTGATCAACGGCTACACCAACATCGGCAACGCCGATACCGCGCAGTACCTGGACGAACCGCCGGTCTGGGAATTCTGGGAGCGCGTGGCGGCGCTCAACGTGCCGGTCTACCTGCACCCACGCGAACCGCTGCCGAGCCAGCGACGGATCTACGAGGGTTATCCATCCCTGGTCGGCTCGGCCTGGGGCTTCGCCCACGAAACCGCCACCCACGCGATCCGCCTGATGCTCAGTGGCCTGTTCGACCGTTACCCCAACCTGACCCTCATCCTTGGCCACTTGGCCGAAGGCCTGCCACTGATGCTGCCGCGCCTGGAACACCGCCTGCACATGCAACGCGAAGGCGAAGGCCTGGGCAACGCAAAAAAACCGGTCAGCCACTACTTCAGCCACAACTTCTACCTGACCACCGCCGGCCACTTCCACACCAAGGGTTTGCTGGACGCCATCAGCGAAATTGGTGTCGATCGTGTGCTGTTCTCGGCGGACTATCCGTATGAAAGCATGGCGACGGCGAGTGACTGGTTTGATCAGGCGCTGATCAGTGAGAACGATAGGGAGAAAATTGGGCGGGGGAATGCGTTGAGGTTGTTTGGGTTGAAGTGACAAAAGATGGGGTGCGGGTATTTGGGGAGGTTGGGGCCTGAATATCCGTGCTTTGAATTGTTTTGTTTTTGTTTATCAGTGCTCTGTGCACGGATGGATGTCTATCTCGAAACCTGTCTGAGGTATTTCCTGCATGCCACATGAAAACCTGAAGCGTGCTGTAAAAAATGCCCAGGGGTAGTAGGAATCAGGAGGAAAAATCTGTCTACTTTTTAAGCTATGGGTCTCCATTGGCTTGTGCGGGCTCGAGTTGAAGGCGGACATAGCGCGGTTCGCGCTGAAGCACGTCCGCTGTATAGCTCTTCACAAGTTGAAGGTTTTCAGCATCGTAGGTGATGCCGTCGACAAGGCAGGCTTCAGCCACGCGGGGGGTGTCGCTTCGTAACCAGACGTAATGTTTCTTCGTCCAGGCAAGAATCGCCTTATGCAAGGGCCGGTTGTCCTTGTAGAAGTCACCTTCACTTATTTTCAACCCCATAACGTTCAAACAGAAACTAAGAATCTTTGCTCCTTTAAAGTTTGGGAAGCGGATCATGTCGGCGACCTCATTGTACAGAAGCCGGCGTAACTTGAACTTTATAACTTGGCCTACAGGCCCGTTAAGTTGAGAGCGCATTGGGGCCCAAATCGTGTTGTGCTGTAATGACCAACATTCCCACTGCGGCGAATTTACAGCCGAGGCGTGGAAGATGACCTCGAAGATTAGGTTCGCGAGATGGTCGCAAAACGACTCACGTGGGGGGCCGTATTCCACCTTCACACGACGCCTGATGTGAGCAGGTACTCCTTTTTCATCAAGAATTTTTACCGCATCGCTGATGAACTCCATAACTACTCGGAGGCACTGAAAATCATCGCTGTCCCACGTATTAGTTACCGTATTCAGTTTGTACAAGCCTGAGACAGCACTCTCAATGTAATCTAAGGCACAGTAGAGAACGGTAGAATGATTCCAATACGATGTATCCGCATAGTCTTGGAGAGTAATCAAGACCAACCGACTGTAGGCTTTCCACTGCGCCGCACTCCATTTCGACTTACCTATGATGTCAGGCTCAAGCAGTGTCCTAATGGTCTCAACCATCATGTAGTTTCCGAACATCGCTTGGCTGAGGGGTTTGTGGTAACCAATCAGCCCAGAGTCATATCCTTCCGCTTCGTGGTAGAGGAACGAGTTCGTGTTCAGCAGCGCTTCTTTTACGATATTTTTGGCGAAAATTTCGACCTGAATACCGTACTTTTTCGTCTCGCCCATCTCTAGAAAAATAGCCAAGGCGGTACCCGGTGAGGATTCGACGATTACTCGGCAGAAGCGCTTGTCAGCCATAAGAAGAAGCAGATCGTTTGCGTATCCTACAACCGCAGGTGGATCCGGCTGTAACCCACCTTTATTTTGCTTACCATGATAACGCTCTAGGTCTCTGCGGTCGGTTGCATAGTGCACTAGCGCTCTGGCTGAATACGTGAGTTCGTCAGCTGCTACGGCCAACTCAGTTGGATCGCCTTTCAGAATTAGCCGATATAAGGTCTGCGCGTAGCGCTTGGCATTACGCTTCCCAAATGTTGGCCGCCTGATAAAGGCGAACCATGCCCAAGTTAGGAATGTAAGGAGAAAGATGCCTGCGAGGAGGGTCTGCCAAGAAGCTGGTGTGAGCAGATTACCTTGAGGGATGAGCCATCCTTGAGCACGCCACAAGTCGGTTAGCAAAGTGAGTATGCCGACAGTGGCGACGACCGAGAAGGTCACGCCTTGGAGGGGAACTGGGGCTGTTTGTACTCGGAAACGGTAACGAACGTCACCAATTGTCCAAGCAAGGACCATGAGAGCGAGGCCAGCGAGAAACTCCGAGAAGCCGAAGAGCTTAGATCCGTTGGAGTCTAGCGGAATGAAACACACTGCCGCAAAGCACTGCTCACTTACCATAATATTTCCTTTTCGGAGTTTCTTTCACAATAGATGCTCTGCGGATGCTGCCCAAAAATTCAAAAAATTTTCCTTCTGGACTACCTTTCTATTTTTCACCCCCCTTACCTTACATTCATTTCCAGCTTACAAGCGTAAGTCGAAATGCCAATTCGACCAAATACTAGGGAGTACAGTGTTTTGAAGGTATATGGAAACAGCTACCTGACGAACTTAAGTGGTACGCGTTCAGCCGCAGCTTCGGTACTGCTGTTGGTACAGCGGACCTGAGCCGGTGGTAAACATCGCCAGGGCCATGGACGCTCGGTTTAAGCTTTATTTTCCGAAGTGCGTGTTTACCAACTAGTCAGGCATTGTTGTTATTCCATACTGGAACTCCCGGGCCTGATGAGCTTGGAAACTGAAATCCCATGTATGTCACCGAATCGACGACTGCGCAAATAAGTTCTACGGCGTGCCGACGCGTGATCTCAAGCCATGCTTTATCGATCGGGGTATCAAACTGTTCACTCTGTTTGTTCACGTAGAATGGTATCGAGGCACCGCTTGGATCGGGCGTGCGCCAAGCCCCATGGCAAAGAACATTTCTGACCTTCGAGGCCGCTCGTAGGTCCTTCAGCAGATCATCGCAGTTGCTGATCGTTGCTTCGGGGTGTTCACGAACTGCCTTGCCGTAAGTATCTATGAGGTTGCCAAGTGGATCGGATAACGACCGCTCCATCGTTGTCACCCATTTTTCATAGGCGCTAGCAATCTCCGCGTCGCTATATGGCTTGGTGGCTGTGAGCGCGAAAATTGCCTTACACAGTACATCCTCAAGCAGGCCGAACGTGGCTACAGTTCGCCCAAGCACCTCCCAAAATTCAGCAGGCTGTATGTGAGTTGGATAGTCATTGGGTAGTCGTGATTGATCAATGATGTAGCGCTTTATTTCAGTCATCGTGAATATGCTCGAATAGAGGCCTAACGATTAAGTGAGCGGGCAAGCAAAAGCGCAGCTTTTGAGTTACGCCCCAGAGGCAACAACATTAGACGACGAAAGAAGGCTACATGGGCTATATGTAGATTACAAAGTCGCTAGCAGCGTGTCTATAGCTTGCTTCTGGCCGCTATCCGTCATTCATGACCGGCCACTTTCAACCCTCTAAGCAAGCATCCAGGATGCCTATGTTCACTCCCCAAGTTCCGTATGTGATTATCAGAACCGGGCCCAGGGCTCCAGCCCTTACGTGTTGTAACTGGACCCAAGAGAACAAAGCGGCCCTTTAACTGGTGCTGATGTCGGCATTAGCAAACGATCAGCTAACCGTGGTTAGAGCCGACCACCTGAGTGCTGAGTTTACAGCTACAGTCTTCTACTAAAGCGGTTGAGTACAGCATAATAACGGGCTGCAGTATCAGTGCAGCTATGGCTGCTTCATAGAAATCGAATCAATCACACACGCATGACTTTATTCCAATCAACCGTATGTCCAGCAGCTTGTAGCTCCCGCCCCAGAGCCCCCTTCCAGCCACCTGTGTCGTCCATTTGCTCCCACACCACTCCAGCAAAGTCACTTGGAATTTCTAGCTGACCCCGTTTGAGAGCACAGACCTTGTCACGTCCAAGCCGACCAATAAAGTAACCCAGTTCCAACAGAACATTCTGACGAGCCCGTGGCTCAAGATCGCCTCCTTTGACTTTGCCTTCGTCGTCAGGAGTAAGCAGTACAACGGCAAAACTTACATCTCCATGTGCCTCCACTTTTTCGATGACTGTCCGTCCTTGGTTTGCCTGTTCATGCAAGATGATGGCCTCAAACCCTATTCGCTCAAGAAATCGTGCAACGGTCTCACGGGCCCCATTATCGTGACCATGGACAATAAAAACTTTATTGGATATAGGCAGTTTCAAATGTGGCTCAACCTTTCCATGCGTCTGGACGTAGAGTTTGTAATCCCTAACGAAAGGGATGATGAGTTGGCTGGTCAGCTCGCGAATTCCAGCTATCACTTTATTACCTGCGTAAAAGAAATGATGGCTGAAATTAATTGCGAAGTCCGGCTCCGCTGCCAATTTATCAATCAGTAACAGGGTTAGACCTAACGTTTCTGCGTGATCATCGGGCCAGAGGAGAGACGCGCTACCCACCATGGTCCCACCAGTACCCTCACTCACTTTTAAAAAACTCTCAAGATCCAGATCTGCTCTTAAAGAGCTGTTGATTTTTTCGAGATCAGGGCTGTTCAGGAGAGCTGATATTTTTTTAAGCGGACGCTCAAAGGTTTGGAGACTGGCACCTTGCAAATCGAGTACAGCATTGTTCAGCTGCGAAAATAGATCCACGTGCATTACTCTTCATCCTCCAGTCTCGACGCTGCCGCACGATCGAGGATCTCTGAGCGGTATCGCTCCTTCATCTCCCCCGCCAAAGGCTGAATGATAGGATTGGAAGCATGCTGGCCTATGCGCTCATCAATAACTCTCTCGACTTGTCTAATGGCTTCCTCAATGCTCGCCGGATCATGGGGGTTGAAATTTACTGTGCAAAGATCACCGTCGAGGTTCTGAAGCACCTCTTGGGCTTCCTTCAACTGACGCTGGAGCTGATTAAGTCCTTTGAGCATGATTACCATCCGTATGAGTTGTGCCAGAACACTATAATTAATAGTCGAGCCAGCGGGAGGGCGCCATAGGTTTAGCGAAACTCACCGGATTGCCGAGACGTACTGGACCTTCATGTTCAACATCGTAACGCCTGGACGCTTGAGCTTGATCTGAGGCACTGTATAAAAAGTCATGTCGTAGACACCGTCGTCAGTAGGCTGGCGTCGCCATCGCGGCAAGACCCGCAGACTTGCAATAGCGTGTCTCCAGCCGACGGTAGATGGCTGGTGAATGCCCGTTGCCGGCCCCAAGTAAATACCCAAAAACCTCTACTCACGCCCCGAAGCTCCAGAGGTGACTATCAATACAAAGTGCTGGACTCCAGCCCTTACGTGGAAACCTGACTCAAGAAACCGGCATTTATTTCATTCAATAAGAGAGATGGAGAATGGATCCGCTAGGTAACAAGAACACGAATATTGCGCCTCCCCTCCATCTGCTCAAGTCAAGGCCGTTACGGGCTGTCCTACTCTTCGAACGTTCCTGTTCGCACCTCACCACTACGAACGTAGTGAGTGATCAACACCCCGCCAGGAGTACTCGTCGAGTTCACCAAAGTGAAAGCCGACGCCTGGGCTTGGTCGTCGAATAGGCGTTTACCGCGTCCCAATACGATGGGATGGATCATCAGCCACAGCTCGTCCACCAACCCGGCGGCCAGCAGTTGGCGCACCAGTTCACCGCTACCCTGGGTCAACAGGTTGGCGCCATCCTGCTGTTTGAGGGCCTGTATAGCGTCGGCAAGGTTTCCTTGCAGCGCATGGCTGTTGTGCCAATCAAGCGTATCGGGACTATGGGTGGCCACGTGCTTGGGCACGCGGTTGAACAGGTCGGCGATAAAGCTGTTGCTTGAACCGGCCTGTATGTGCGGCCAATACCCCGCGAATATGTCGTAGGTGCGCCGCCCCAGCAGCAAGTCGAACGGCTGTGAGAACAGGTCCTGTATGGCCCGGCCGAAGGCTTCGTCGGCGTAAGGCACTATCCAGCCACCGAAGCGGAATTCGCCGCTGGTGTCTTCTTCAGGCCCGCCGGGTGCTTGAATGACGTTATCCAGACTCATGAAAGCGGCAACGATAAGCTTGCGCATGGTCTTCTCCTGGTTCGTCTGCGTAAAAGTGCTCAGGCAAGGAGCGCCGACGATCATTGCGACCCATCGGCTTCATTCCCTGAAAGATAGTCGAACCAGACTCCGGGAAATCGACAGTGCGATACCAGGGTAACCGCCATAAAAAACGCCGTTTCCCTGCCACCCAGAAACGGCGCCCTGCCCAACATCCATCCACCTACTAAACCTGCAACACCTCCTCTTCCCTCAGCCCCAACCCCACATCGTCAATCACCGCCTTGCCCATCTCCGCCAGAAAGTGCGCGGCCCAGGCGTAACGTTCGCCCTGCTCTTCCATGGCAGCGTCCAGGGCGAGTTTCTTGGCGTAGTACAGCAGGGTCGAAGCGTGTTCCAGGGCTTGGTGCAGAGGCACGTCGGCGTTGACGCGAAACAAGGTTTGATCGCCATCGCCGCAAGGGCCGAAGGTGACGAAGCCGAGGGTTTTGACAGGGGTGGAGGTGCTCATAGCGCACCTCCTTTTGCTCTTGGGAGGCAGAGGTGATTGAGCAAGAAAAGGAAGTGGGCAAAACCGCGATCTGCGGACGATTTGTCGGCGCACATAATTGAACTCCATATCGTTGCGCCTGTATCAACGTCGGGCGACCAAACCCGGTCACTGCGTTTGCAGCGATGATCAAAGGCTAGCTCTGGACTCGATACGGGGCAACGACAAAGGCGTGGCAGTTTATGTCCGAACTTCGGGGCCTTAAAGGCCGCCTTTTTTTACATAGCTCCAACACACAGCCATTGCTCCGCCGACCAACACCCCAGCCACGACCAACGCAATATTCACGATATGCAACAGGATCAGCTTGCGCTTTAGGGCCGATGGAAAAGCGTCCAAGTCCGCCTGACTGACTCCGCCGTGACGAAGATAAACTCCGGGAAACGTCATGATCCCCGCAATCGACGCCGTGAGCATGACTGTCCCCCACGGCCCGACGTGCATAAGAAACTTTCTTTGCTGTATTGCCTGGCAATTCTCAAGATGGCCCAACATTTCCTCCCTACGTGAATACCCGACATACAGAAAAACGCCCATCAGGGCAAAGGCACCAACAAGTATTCCGGCAAATGTGAATGCAAGCACAACTGCCGCCAGGTTAAGCAGGCTCAATTGAAAACCTCATAAATAAAGCCCCCTATCGCTTCACCCGCTCCCACTCTAGCCGCATGGAGCTGGGTTGATTTTCATCGCCTCCACTCTACCCGCCTGAATTAATTAATCCTTTACATTCAGGATCTGATTAGCTTTAGAGCAATCAGCTCAACCATAAAGCAAAACAGTAAAACCAACTGCATATTAAACAGCACGACTAACTTCTTCTTAAAAGTCTTAGGAAAATTATTCACATCATCAGCATCCATCAACCCTTTTCTCACATGGTAATTAGGATAGGCTAAGGAACCCGCAATCATCCCTACCATAGCCATGCGACCCCACGCCCCCATATAAAGATAAAACCTATTATTTATTACGGCCTTGCAATTTTTAACACACCCTAAAATCTCATCCATTCGCGTACATCCCCAATAAAAGAACACCCCTGAGACAACCAACCCACCTGATAGAGTTATAAGACCACAAGAGGCAAGCACATACTCCGCCGCACCAAATTTACTCACAGCCTTGCCTCATATTTGATTTTTACGCTCACAACCTGATTAATTTTATAAAAATAAATTCAACTATTAGACAGACCAGGAATACTAACTGCATGTTAAACATTACAATCAGCCTCCGTTTGAGCGGCTCAGGAAAATTATCTACATCGCCAGCATCCATCAGCCCCTTTCTAATTTGATAGCCAGAGTATGCCAAGGCACCCGAAATCATCCCAACCATTAAAAATCGGCCCCAAGCCCCCATATAAAGGTAATACCTTTGGTTATTTACTACTTTGCAGTTTTTCACATACCCCAAAATCTCATCCATTCGGGTGCAGCTCAGATAGAAATACACCCCAGCAGTAATTCCCCCGCCCAAAAACGTGGCTACACCCAAAAAGGTAAGCACGTACTCCGCCGTACTTAACTTACTCATTGCCCGATCTCATAAATATTTTCTCCGAGGAGCTCTCCGAAGGCCCCTCCACCCTTCCCTGCCAAATAGCTCCCCGCTCCCACCACCACCAAACCACAGACAACACCGCCCGTACCCCCTGTAGGAACAGCAACTGCAGCACAGATGGAGGTCATAGCCTGGGTTAAAATCGGGCTGACGATTGCCCCTCCGAACACCCCACCAGCAAAACTCCCCACCTCAGTAAATTTCACCTTCTCGCAAGCCTTTTTATTCCCTGCAGAACAAACATCCTGAACCTTCACATAAGACGCTCCACCGCCCAAAGCCGTCCCAATCCAGCCACCATACTTGAGCACCTTGGAGGCCTTCGAGACACCCTCGATATGCGTGGCATACCCCGGTATCTGCCCCGCTGCTCCCGCTTTAGTCCAATGATGAACCAGGCTGCGGCTGGAAATCCCCAGTGCGGTTTTCAGATCGGGGTGGTCGGGAAAGGCAATGCTCATTTTCGTGATGGTCGTCAGATGGGTGTCCAGCCGGGTAAACAGCGTTCGCCTTTCGGCAAAGAATTGGACGCTGCGTAGATGCCCATCCCGCAGGAAGTACCTTTGATGGAGGGATTCGATTTCCTGCAAGGTCCTTTTAATACTGTCCAGATGATTGCCGGCAGCTGACGTAGCGACACCCAGGCTGGTTGAACCATAAGACAGCACCGACTCGATCTGCTGCCGGTACTGGACCATAAACACCGCCTCCTCAGGAGTGAGGGTGTCCAACGCGGCGCTGACCTTTTCCGCTGCGTCCATCAGCAGTGCTTCTTCACGGGTGCACTGATGGTTTTCGGGGTGGCTGAGGACCACCATCTGGCCGGGTTTGGCGGTGTCCGTCAGTTGGGGGTTGAGCCGACGAAATTTCTCCAGGAGGGCCGCGTCGGGCTGACCGAAAAGCACCACTTCGAGGGCTGCACGGCTCATCGGAGACTGAACGATATAAAAGCCCGGCTCTACGCTTTGTTGTGACGCCTGAGCGCGCGCTGACAGCGCCGTTTCGCTGATGGGCGTCAGCCCCTTTACCTGATCGCGCGGCACCGAATCCGCAAATTGGTTTTGCGAATATCCCCGCCTGATCGCTTCGGCCCATTGATGGGTATTCGCCACAACTTGCGGCACCAAGGCAGCGGGAACAGGAACCGGTGGCTGATTATCCGAGAGGACAGAAGACTGAGTGGCGACAAGACGGTTAGAACCTACAGGGCAGCCACACTGAACAGCGCACCCTTCCACCGCAATGGCCTGTTGGTTATCCAGCCATGTGTTATGGCCCTCCGCGATATAACCCACCGACTGGCACACCGGGCACCACACGGGGTCGGTGATGCGTGCAACTTTGCGGTACTCAACGATAGTCGTTGATGAACCTGCGATAACCTTCCCACCCGTCGTGGTCGGGTCTCCTTCCCTGATGACATAGGCCATGAGTACATCCTGAGTGTCTGAGAAATTCAGGCACCGACCCTATCAATGCAGAAAAGTCGTAAATATCAGAGCTTTCCCAAAGCTCCGTACTAAAAGTCTCTATGAACTGCAGGAAGCGAATAAGAACTATCAGAAGCTCCTGATTTCGCTCTTCCAACTGCTGAAGCTAGCCTGCTTGCTTCTCGCCCCCTGGAACTTGTATATGACCGATTTTGCTAGCCAAAATCAGAGATCCCATCATCAGCCCGAGCCAAGGTATTACTGATGAGCACAATAACAATTCAGCAATGGATAAACGGCCTCGGCCGAACTTACGAACAGCTTGTGGCGGCTGGCGTTGTGCCGAATAGCCCCTTAATCCCTCTATTTGAGGAGAGTGAAAACGACGATTTAATCCAACGACCTGCGTCTGGGGTCGAGCTGTGGTTTTGGGCGAAAAACAGACGTTTGGAACAGGTAATGATTACTCTGCTACCAACAGTTGGTCAGCCAGTCTATACGGGCAGCCTACCGAGCCCGTTCATCCTGGAGATGGATCAAAAGTCTGTACGCAATGCTCTGGGCGAGCCGGTGGCATCTCAAGGGCCGGTCACACTTCCGGGCGGGCGTGGTAAGCGTGGCGGTTCGGACACTTATCGCCTGTCCTCTGAATCCCACCCCAACGCCAAGGTGACCCTCGGCTATCTGGAAAACTTTGCGGTGAACAACATCAGCTTCTCCCTGATCGACAAGGGGCACGACTGATGATGGGTGGAGCTACGCCACCACACCAATAAACATATCGAGGTGATCGGGTAAGGACTCTTTAATGGCTGCAGCTATTTGCATGACCTGCTCATTGGTCAGTGGTAGCTCACCATCGGCTTCTGCGGCGAGGCTTTCCCAGCCCAAAATATCCATGGTCTTCTGTTCAAACTCTGCAGCGACGTCCAGCTCATACTTTAATGAAGTGTCGTCAAAGCCATCGGGTGAAAAGCCGGTGAGGTATCCCGGCAAACAAAAAGGCCAATACCGTTGCCATCGTGCTCAGCAAACTCACTTGCCAGCCTCGTAGATGATCTCATCCATGATTTCACCCCCTTTCTCTCCGGCCTTCCCCGCAGCATAAGAAGCCACGCCGGCAATGCATCCTGAGCAAAACTAAAGGCGCTCTACCAAGGTGCTCGCAGCGTCCTGGCTGGGTTCGTCAGCAAGCAGCCTGGCACGCCAGCCAGCTATCTCACTCTCATCCACATCCAGGCGTTTGAGCCACTGATCGGCCGACCAGCCGACCAGGCGCAGTTCGCCGTCGTGAGAGCCACCGTGCAACGAACCCACGGTCTCGTAGCGGATACCCTTGAGGACATGGTTCAGCAGTACGTAGGGGGCTGGTCGCGGGTCTTCGGCATCGCCGCCGAGGTAGGGGTAGGCTCCGGCCTGGATCACCACACCGGCACCGTAGTCGTAGAAAGCGAAATGGCTGGAAGGCAGTTGGGCACGCAAAGCGTCCAGCCCCCCAACCAGGTCCAGGCGTTCCTGATCGAGTACGGTTAGCCAACTGACGGTCTTGATCCTGGTGGGTTTGAACTTCGGACGATTAGCCAGCAATCCCGCAGTGCCGACATCCAGGCCAGGCATGCGCGCCGCCATAAAAGCCTCAGTCGGCTGATTATCGTCCCGGTTGGTTATTGAGAGGTTGTAGGCATGGCCAGCATAGCCCTGCTCTGGGTTCAGTCGCCGTGCAAAGTCCAGGAACAGTTGCAAGAATCTCAGTGGCTGCTGTTCCTGGTAGAGAAGTGGTATGGAGAACTCCAGAACGCTAAGGTCATCCCCTATCTTGGCTTCCCAAGCAGCTTGGCCAAAAATATCGAAGTACCAAGCGCTCGCATCGTTAGATTGCTTGCCGCTGGTGTAGTAAAAGCTCAGCGGGTAATCCTCATCCATATTGGCCAACATGTCGCGCAACGGCTTTGCATCAGGGTACGCCGTCAGCGGCTTGCCCTCTGGCGGTTCCTCACGCCAAAGCCAGGTGAGATAAGGCTCGGCCAGTCTCTTGAACTCGTCGAAACATTGGCACAGTGCCTCGCGCACCCGAGGGGTATGGGCCTCCTTGAAGTAGAGCGTGCCCCGTAGACAGAGCACGGCGCCGATATAGTCCTCGGGGCCACCCTTCATTAGCAGGTTGCCGGGCACTTCCAGCAGATGAGGCTGTTTGGCCAGCTCCTCAGCCAAATTGAACTCCTGTTCCATAAGACTTCCTCCGAATTAATAGGCCAGTTCACTGCCCTTCCTCTACGGTGTATTTCACTATGGGCCTTCCTTGAAGTTGTACATGCCGCCCAAGGGCAGCGTGAGTTGGCCTGCGTATCGAGGGAGGTAAGTGAGCGCCCCCCACTGGCCAGACTTAGTGCGTGAACAGTTTCATTGGGATCCTGTCCGCTTCCACATTGCAAAAAAATGCCCCCATCAGGATGGAGGCAAAATTGTCAGCAGTTGGCGGTGGAACGTTACGCCAAATGGCTACAAACAGGCTGTAGGACAGTTCTGAACTGAAGACCCCAAAAGTCTCTTTGTGATGTGAGTTGCTTCTCCCTTAACGCTCCGGCGGACTCAACCTTCCATCCAGCGCAAAGCGCTCCTGCAACACCAGCTCATACAACCCCGTGGCCAGTAATGGGTTGATCAGCAGGTTCCAGCTATGGCGCGACACGCTGGAGGGGATCAGCACGAAGGGGTGCTGTTCCAGCAGGCTGGCGCCGAAGGCTTGTTGGCTGTGGCTGGGGGTGCCGGGGATCAGCCAGTTGGGGTTGGGGATGTCTTCGGGACGGACGGTGTGGACCTTTGAGGGGTCCAGCACCCGGGCTGCGGTCAGGGTGTGGGGCAGGCAGTCGAGGGCCTTGAAGCCCTTGTGCACCGCCACCTCCAGGATGGCGGTCGAGGCGTCCAGGCTGGCGTACACCACTTGCAGCCCCTTGGGGTTCCAGCGGCCGCCGCTGCCTTCGGCGCCGATGCCGCTGTTCCAGGTCGAGGCATGCCGGGCCTGGTCGAGGCGCCAGAAATGCAGGGACGGGGCCAGGGGGTCGGTGAGCATCAGTAGACCCCGAACTCGAGCCGGTGCAGAAAGTCCGTCACCAGTTCATAGCCCACCGGGTTGGCCAGCAGGTCGATGGGGACTTCGCCATCCAGGCCCAGGGCCGGCTGGGTCATCCAGTCTTCGGCCAGCGCCCGCGAGCCCAGCACCGCCTCGGCCTTTTCCAGCACTTGCGCGTAGTGCAAGGCGCGGGCGCTCTGTTCGGGGGTCAGGGCCTGGTCCTGGTTCTTCAGCCGCCGCGCCAGGGTGCGCTCGGAGAAACCGACGATCTTCGACAGCACGTTGTAGCGCTTGAAGGCCTCGACCGACTCCACCAGCTCGATCACCGCGCCGAGGGAGAACCCCAGCTGGGTGGCCCTGAAGACCGCCATGGGGTCATCGGCGTCGGTGCCCGGCAGCAGCCCGCGCACCATGGGCGAAGGCAGCGCATAGACCGCCGCCTCTTCGCTCAGCAGGTTCACCTTGGCCTTGGGGCTGCGGCTTGCGGAGGGCTTGCGCGGTTCGACCTTGGCGATGGCCTTGGGCGCAACGCCCTTGACCTTCTCGGCCTTGGCTGAAGGTTTCACGGTGGCGGTATTCTTGGCGGCGGCGGTCATGCTCATCTCCCTGCCTGATGACAGATGGCATTAATAATAATGCCATTTGGCAAAAGAAAGAACCGCCAGCTTACCAACGGTCGCCAGGGCCCGGTGACGCTTCGCCGGCATGCGCCACGGCGCCGCTCAGCCCTGCGCCCGCTCCAACGCCCGTTCGATATCCTCGGCGGCAACCGCAGTGCCCTCCAGCCATAGGCTGTTGTCGGCCAGGCGAATGCTCAGGCAGAGCGCCTCACGATCTCCGGGGTACTGGCGCAGCAGCAGTTCCACCGCCGTTGTCGATTGCGAGCTGGATACCAGGTCCCAGGGCCCGCCGCTCAGGTCCAGCAGCACCCGGCCATCGCGGCCATCCACCACCTTCGGTGCATACACCCAATGGCTCATGCGCATTTCATGGGGCTCGACGCTGATGGTCAGGTGTTCATAACGTTTGGGGTCCATGACCGTTCCTTGGTAACCGCTGGTACACGCCATTCTGTATGGGCGAGGCTTGCCCGCGATAGCCGTCACGCGCAATGCCGGGGTACCGCGTTATCGTTCATCGCGAGCAAGCTGCGCTCCTACAGAAGAAGCACGCGCAATCTTGTAGGAGCGAGGCTTGCCCGCGATAGCTATCACGCGCAATACCGGGATACCACGCTATCGCTCATCGCGGGCAAGCCTCGCTCCTACGGAAGAAGCCGGCGTGCACCGCTTCTCGTCCACACCTCGCGGATTCGCTACTATGTCCGCCAGTTACCCGCCTTCTGCCCAACCACTGCGGAGCCTCAATGCCCAACCCCAAGGTCATCGCCAGCGATAGCGGCGCCCCGATGATTCCCGAGCAGCGTCGCGAGCTGATTTTGCGCCAGTTGCGCAAGCATCAGGTGTTGAGCGTGCATCAGTTGATGGAGATGTTCGACTGTTCGCACATGACGGTGCGCCGCGACATTGCCCTGCTGGAGCAGGAAGGCCGGGCCTATTCGGTGACCGGTGGGGTGCGTATCGCCAGCCAGTTGCACAGCGAGCCGAGCCACCAGAGCAAGGCGGTGGTCGAGCTGCCGCAGAAGCAGGCCATGGCCCGGCTGGCGGCGCGCCTGCTGCACGCGGACATGACGGTGTACCTGGACGCCGGCACCAGCACCCTGGAGATCGTGCCGTACATCAAGGCGCTGTCGGGCATGACGGTGGTGACCAACGACTTCGGTATCGTCCAGGCGCTGATGGAGGCGCCGCAGGTGACGGTGATCCACACCGGCGGCCAGCTCGACCACGACAACCATTCCTGCGTCGGCGGGCTGGCGGTGGCGACCCTGCGTCAGGTAGTGACCGATATCGCCTTTATGTCCACCAGCTCCTGGGACCTGCGCCGCGGCATCACCACGCCGTCGGCGTTGAAGGTCGAGGTCAAGCAGGTGGCGATGCAGTCGGCGTCCCAGGTGGTGCTGGTGGCCAGCAGTTCGAAGTACGGCACCTTCAGCATGTACCGCATCGCCGGGCTGGAGCAGTTCGACGTGATCATCAGCGACGACGACCTGGCCCAGGCCGCGGCGGACGGGATTCGCAAGCAAGGGGTGGAATTGTTGCTGCCGTCCGACTCGCAAGCGGTTGCAGCGAAAGACTGACAGCCGCAGCGCGGGTGCGGCTCACTGGTGCTGTTTTCTGAACCACAGCACGCAGGCTATATCCCGCAGGTCTTCGCCCAAACCGTCGAGGGCGGCCCGGGTGGTACGGCGAATGCGCCGCAGCCACTCCACCACCGCGCACAGGCTGGCGAAAAAGAACAGCAGCACGAACAGTTGCCGCAGGCCAAAGCCCTGGTCCAGCCCCTGGGCGCGGAAGTGGTTCCACAGCCAGAGGCCGCAGGCGGCGCTCAGCACCACCAGCAGCACGCTGGCGATATTGATCCACTGGCCGAGGATGGTGGTGCGCCGGGCGCGGCGGTATTCGCGCTCGATGCGCTCCAGGGTCACGGTGGGGATCTGTTCCCAATGCAGATCGCGCGGGCGGCAAGGCGCATCGTCCAGGCCCGACTGATCGACGAATATCGACTTTTCCATGTTCCCCGCTCCCATTGATGGCACCAGTGATGGCCCTGGCGACAGGGAGCCAATGTACCCGCAGGTGGGAGGCGAAGGCCGACACCTTCAGAAATGTTCAGATTCGCGCAGAATCACGCTTCGCGGGCGGCACGCACTGACCAGTGCAGCCGCCCTGCCCGCCCCTCAGAAGGCTTTCCAGTCCCGCAGCCATTGCAGGCCAGCCGAGGTATCGCCCCGCGGCCGGTACTCGCAACCGACCCAGCCGTCGTATCCCAACTGGTCCATAAGCCCGAACAGGTAGGGGTAGTTCAGCTCGCCCAGGTCCGGCTCGTGGCGGTCCGGCACGCCGGCGATCTGGATATGGCCGATGCCGGCGAAGTCGCGGCGCAGCTTGGTCGCCAGGTCGCCCTCGACGATCTGGCAGTGGTAGCAGTCGAACTGCACCTTGAGGTTGCTCGCGCCGACTTCCTTGCAGATCGCCTGGGCCTGGTCCTGGCGGTTGAGGAAGAAGCCCGGCATGTCGCGGGTGTTGATCGGCTCCAGCAGCACCGTGACGCCGACCTTGGCCGCCTGGGCGGTGGCGTAGGCCAGGTTCTCCAGGTACACCGCGTGATGGCGTTCGCGCAGGCTTTCCGAGGGCAGCAGGCCGGCCATCACATGGATCCGCGAGTTGCCCAGCACCGCGGCGTACTCCAGGGCGCGGTCGAAGCCGGTGCGGAATTCCGCCTCGCGCCCCGGCAGGGTCACGGTGCCCCGCTCGCCCGCCGCCCAGTCGCCGGGCGGCGCGTTGAACAGCGCCTGGACCAGGCCGTTGTCGCTCAGGCACTGCTTGAGTTCCTCGGCGCTGTAGTCGTAGGGGAACAGGTATTCCACCGCTTCGAAACCGTCGGCCGCCGCCGCGGCGAAACGGTCGAGAAACCCGTGTTGCGGGTAGAGCATGCTTAGGTTGGCAGCAAAACGAGGCATGTTGGCTCCTAAAAACGGCTCAGACAAAAGGCCAGATCAGCAAGGTAATACAGAAACCCAGGGTACCGAGCAAGGTAGTGATGACGGTCCAGGTGCGCAGGCCGTCGGCCACGTTGAGCCCGGCGAGCTTGGTGAAGATCCAGTAGCCGGCGTCGTTGATATGCGACATCGCCAGCCCGCCACCGCCCATGGCCAGGCACAGCAGCGCCATGTGGTTGGGGGTCAGGTTCAGGGTGGCGATCAGCGGGCTGATGATCCCGGCGGTGGTCACCAGGGCCACGGTGGTCGAACCCTGCACCGCGCGCAGCAGCATGGTCAGCAAGAAGCCCAGGGCCAGCACCGGCAGGCCGGTGGTGCGCAGCAGGTCGGAGACCACCGCGCCGATCCCGGTGTCCACCAGCACCTTGCCGAACACCCCGCCGGCCCCGGCGATCAGGATCACCATGGCCACGCCCGGCAAGGCCGAGCCGATCACGTCCGACACCTGGCTGCGGCTCCAGCCACGGCGCGAACCCAGCAGCCAGGCGCACAGCAAGGTATCGATCAGCAGCGCCACCAGCGGCGCGCCGAGCACGGTCATGACACCGCGCAAGGTCGATTCGGCCGGCAGCAGCGAAGTGGCCAGGGTGCCCAGCAGGATCAGCACGATCGGCAACAGGATCAGGCTGACGATCAGGGCGAAACCGGGCGCAGGCGCGGGCGGCAGCTTGGCGACTATGGCGCTGGTGGATTCTTCCAGGCCCATGTGGGACACCGCCACCGCGGCCTGTTGCGGGTCCTTGGCATTGCCGTTGGTCCAGGCCAGCAGGTCCTCGTTGGTCACGTGGGGGCCATAGACTTCGGCGCGGATGTCGTCGGTCATCGGGTAGAAGCGCCGGGTCATGCGCCCGGCCACGCGGTAGCCGACGTAACACAGGAAGGCGGTGATCGGCAGGCCGAACATCAGCACCCGGCCCAGGTCGGCGCCCAGCTGGCTGGCCGCGGCCACGGCGCCCGGATGGGGCGGCAGGAACGCATGCACGGTGAGCAGCGCCGCGCACATCGGCAAGGCGAACACCAGCAGCGGCTTGCGCGCCCGGCGGGCCACGCCATAGGCCAGCGGCATGAGGATGATCACCCCCACCTCGAAGAACACCGGCACGCCGATGATGAACCCGGCGATGGTCAGCGCCAGCGGCGTGCGGCGGTTGCCGAAACGCTCGATCAGCGACTTGGCCAGGGCCTCGGCGCCGCCGGACAGTTCGATGATCCGCCCGATCATCGCGCCCAAGGCAATGATGATCGCGATATGGCCGAGGGTCTTGCCCATGCCGCCTTCGATGGTCGCCACCAGGTCGGCCGGTTTCACCCCGGCCACCAGCGCCACCAGGATGCTCACCAGCATCAGCGCGACAAAGGGCTGGAACTTGTACTTGAGCACCAGGAACAGCAGCAGCGCGATGCCCGCGCCGGCCGTCAACATCAGGATAAGCGGGCTCATTGCGCGGCACCTCCCTCATAAGAGAAAGAAGCGCTGGTGAAACCAAAACAGCTGCAGTCAGGGAACGTCATGCGGGGATGTCCTGTTGTTATTGTTTTTTCAGGCAAGCCGGGGCCCTCGAGAGCCTGACGACGACTCCCGGGCAGTGCTTGCAATGTCGGTTTACAGTTTCGAGTTGCAGCGGCGCGCTACCTACCAGTGCGCGCCGAAGGTCTCGCGCAGCTCATCCAGGGCTGCCTGATCCAGCGGCGCGGGCTTGGGGTTGCTCATCAGCCAGAGTCGCGCGGTTTCTTCCAGTTCTTCCAGGGCGTAGCTGGCCTTGGCCACCGAGCTTTCCCAGACCACCGGCCCCAGGCGCTCGAGCATCACCCCGCGCACGCTGTTGGCCAGTTGCGCCACCTGCTCGGCGACCTTGGGCGAACCCGGGCGCTGGTAGCCGATCAGCGGAATGTGCCCGACCTTCATCACCTGGTACGGCGTCAGCGGCGGCAGGATGTCGTCCGGCCGCCATACGCCGGCCAGGGTCAGCGCCACCAGGTGGGTGGAATGGGTGTGCACCACGCCACCGACGCTCGGGTTGCGGTCATAGACCTGGCGATGCAGGGCCAGGGTCTTGGATGGCTTGTTGCCGGACACCCACTCCCCCGCCAGGTTGACCTTGGCGATGGCCGCCGGATCGAGGCGACCGAGGCAGACATCGGTCGGGGTGATCAGCCAGCCATCGTCGAGGCGCGCACTGATATTGCCGGCGCTGCCCACGGTGTAGCCGCGCTGGTAGAGGCTGCGACCGACGTCGCAGATCTCTTCGCGCAGGGCCTGTTCCTGGTTCGCCGCGGCGCTCATTGGCCACCTCCGGCCAGTTGCTTAAGGGCCTTGGCAAAGAAGTCGCGGCTGCCGAAGTTGCCGGACTTCAGGGCCAGCGCCAGGGGCTCGACGGCGTTGCTGAGGGTGGCCGGCACGCCCGGGTCGATCTGCGCGCCGATCTGCAACAGATTTACCCCGAGCGCCTTGACCACCGCGCCGGAGGTTTCGCCACCGGCAATCACAAAGCGGCGCACGCCGTTCTGGCGCAGGCCCGCGGCGATCTCGCCCAGGGCGTTTTCCACCAGGGTGCCGGCGCGCTCGACGCCGAGTTGCTGTTGCACCGCCTTGACCTCGGCCGGGGTGCTGGTGGCGTAGATCAGTACGGTTTCGTCACTGTCGCGGGCAAAGGCCAGGGCCTGCTCCACCACCGGTTCGCCGGCGGCCAGGGCCATGGGGTCGATGCGCAGTGCCGGACGATCAGCCTCCAGCCAGGCCGCGACCTGGCCGATGGTGGCCACCGAAGCGCTGCCGGCCAGCACCACTTCACCGCCTTCGACGGTCGGCAACGACGCCGCATCGAAGTCGCGCAGCTTGCCAGCGCGGCGGAAGTTGCCCGGCAGGCCCAGGGCCAGGCCCGAGCCGCCGGTCAGCAGCGGCAGCTCGGCGCAGGCGCTGCCGAGGGTGTAGAGGTCCTGGTCGGACAGCGCATCGGCGATGGCCATGCCGATCCCCTGCTGGCGCAGTTCGGCGATCTTCGCCCGCACCGCCTCGACGCCCCCGGCAATGCTGTCGTAGCGCAGCAGGCCGACTTTCAGCTGGGTCTGGGCCTGCAGCACGCGCACCAGGTTGGCGTCGGTCATCGGCGTCAGCGGGTGATGCTGCATGCCCGACTCGCTGAGCAACTGGTCCTGGACGAACAGGTGGCCACGGAAGATGGTCCGACCGTTTTCCGGGAACGCCGGGCAGGCCAGGGTGAAATCGCTGTTCAGGGCCTTGAGCAGGGCCTCGCTGACCTGGCCGATATTGCCGGCGGCGGTGGAATCGAAGGTCGAGCAGTACTTGAAGAAGATCTGCTCGCAGCCCTGTTCGCGCAGCCAGCCCAGGGCCGCGAGGGATTCCTCGACCGCCTCGGCAACCGGCGTGGTGCGCGACTTGAGGGCGATGACGATGGCGTCGGCATTCAGCCCGGCCGCCACTTCACGGCTCGGGATACCGATGCTTTGCACCGTGCGCATGCCGCCGCGCACCAGCATGTTGGCGAGGTCGGTGGCGCCGGTGAAATCGTCGGCGATGCAGCCCAGCAACGGGCGTGCGGTGGAATCGGTCATGGAGCGTTCCTCAGACAGGCTCGGGCTTGGCGGTCGGCAGGTCGATGCCCGGGAAAATCTTGATCACCGCCGAGTCGTCCTCGCGGCCGAAACCGGCGCTGGAGGCCTGCATGAACATCTGGTGCGCGGTGGCCGACAGCGGCAGCGGGAATTTGCTGGCGCGGGCGGTATCCAGCACCAGGCCCAGGTCCTTGACGAAGATGTCCACCGCCGACAGTGGCGTGTAGTCGGCCTTGAGGATGTGCGGCACGCGGTTCTCGAACATCCAGGAGTTGCCGGCGCTGTGGGTGATCACTTCGTACAGGGCGTCGGCGTCCACCCCTTCGCGCAGGCCCAGGGCCATGGCTTCGGCGGACGCGGCGATGTGCACCCCAGCCAGCAGCTGGTTGATGATCTTGACCTTGGAACCCAGGCCGTGGGCGTCGCCCAGGCGATAGACCTTGCCCGCCATGCCGGCGAGTATCGCTTCGGCCTTGGCGTAGGCGGCCGCCGGGCCGGAGGTCATCATGGTCATCTCGCCGGCGGCGGCCTTGGCCGCGCCACCGGAGATCGGCGCGTCGAGGTACAGCAGGCCCTGCTCGGCCAGGCGCTCGCCCAGCTCCACGGCGTAGGTCGGCGCCACGGTGGCGCAACCGATCACCAGGCTGCCGGCACCCAAGGCCGACACGGCGCCCTCTCCACCGAACAGCACGGTTTCGGTCTGCTCGGCGTTGACCACCACCGTGATGATCACATCGCAGGCTTCGGCCATCCGCGCCGGCGACGCACAGGCCACCCCGCCTTCGCTGGCGAACTGTTGGGTGACCGCTTCACGCACGTCACAGGCATGCACATTGAAACCCGCGCGCAGCAGCGAGCGGGCAATGCCCAGGCCCATCGCGCCCAGGCCGACAACACCGACATTCTTGTTATTCATGGGGTACTCCAGAGAAGACAGCAGCCTGGTCCACGCCGGCAAGGCGCGGGCGGCGGGCCGCGGGATAAATGGGAGCACGGGCGGCGGGGGCGACAGGGTCGCTTGGCAGGTGAATCGAGACCTTGTCGGACATCGAGGGGCCGTCCTGTGATTTGTTGTTATCAGGTTGTGGCCGATCATCTACCAATGAACAGATTATGTGAAGTATTTTTTCAATCTAACATTTATTAACACTGCCGAACACGAACGCCAGGCACCCCGCGACAGCCTTGCAGCCCGCGCAGAGTCAAACAGACGAGCGGTAGCCCATTGCGACCAGCGCACTGATCTGCGTCAACCAGGCGTCTAAACTCGAGACCGATGCTGTTAGGCGCAACATCAACGATCAGCGGTACCGCCCTTCATCGTCCACCGATTGACGGTGGGCGCCGGACAGCGCTGTATGGTCAATTCCGCAATGCTTGAACAAGGATATTCAACATGGCAAAGATCAATGTATTGGCTGGTGATTTTCTACAAGGGAATGGTGAGTACCGTCAGGGAGTCTTCAGGTTGGCCACAGCCACCAACCCCTCGCCGGGGGTCGAGGTCAAAGCCTGCGCATTCAAACATCTGGAAATCGCGACACAGGACAGCATCACCAACAGGGACGCCATTGGCTACGGCATTGCCGGGGCCATGCTGCTGGGTCCGGTGGGTGCTCTGGCGGGCTACCTGATAGCCGGCAAGGAAACCGAGGTGACCTTCATCGCCACCTTCAAGGATGGCCGCAAACTGCTGGCGGCCACAGACAGCGAAACCTACCGGGATATTGAAAAACGACTGACGGCCTGACGCCTGTCGTTTGCCCATGCCCGCAGCTTCGGGCATGGGCTACTCCCCTGCCCTACACCGATTCCGCTTCGCCCGGCCCAGCCCGGCGTTGCTGGCGTTTGCCTTCCAGCCAGACCACCAGCCCCAGCAGGCTGCCGCCGGCGATCAGCAGGCTGACGAACCAGCCCAGGGTTTCCGCCAGCTGGGTGAAGAACAGCGTGTACAGCTGGATGATGAAGAAGGTCGCGCCATAACCCACCAGCATGGAAAAGCGCAGGCGAATGCCCAGTGCCAACAGGCCCAGGCTGAACGCCGCCCACAGCCCGTTGAACAACACCAGCTCGCCGGACTCGGCCAGGTGCCAGGGGCCGTCGATCAGGTCGTAGCTGCCGAACAGCGACAGCAGCCACAACGCCATCTGGGCCATGAACAGCCCGGCGGAAATCCACACCTTGGCAAAGCCGCGATAACGGGCAAGCGTTGACGCCTCGCCCCACAGATGAACAAAGCCGAACAGGGCCATGGCCAGGGCCGCGCCGAGGAAACGCAGCGGATAGTTCATGCCGAACCAGTAGGCGCCCCAGCCCGACTCGTAACCGCTGCGCCCGCCGAACCAGACGAAGAACAGCACGCTGCACAGGGTCAGCAGCAAGGCGTTGTTCAGCACGTAGCTGAGCGCCAGCAACAGCAGCAAGTCCACCAACAACAGCGCCGGCCAGTTGCCCGAGCCGTCGGAGTAGATCATGCCCAGCACCAGGCTCAGGCCGATCAGGGCAAAGCCGCCGAGCAACTCCAGGGTCGCGCCGAGCAGCTTCAACTGCTTGCCCAGCAGCCAGCGCCCGGCGGCGAACAGCCCGACCATCAACACACCGAGGCCACCGGCCAGTTTCGGCAAGGTGAACGTCAGGTGTTCATGCAGCAGGATCAGCAGCCCAGCCGCCAGGCTGATGGCGCCGAAGGTCAGGAACCAGCGCCCCAGGGAACGCCAGTCCCAGCGGGTCAGCGGGTACAGCTCGGCGATCCGCGCGTGGGCCTGGGTGTCGATCAGGCCGTCGCGCAGCCATTGGTCCAGGGCGTTGTGCACCTGGCGATTACGGCGATCCGGGTTCATTGGCCAGCCTCCCCGGCGCGCAGCGCGGTGCGTTCGAACAACCAGCCCAGGAGCATGCCCACTGCGCCGGCGACGGCAAAAAACACCGCGGCGCTCAGCTGTTCCCAGGCGTACTCATAAAAGCGCGTGTACAGGTCGATGCCGAGGAACACCACGCCGAAACCGGTGAAGCTGGGGTGCTTGAAGCGCGCACCGAGTACTAGCTGGACGATGGCGCCGAGGGTGAACAACAGGGTCCAGGTCAGGGGCTGGCGGTAAGCTTCTTCCAGGCTGAGGAACCACAGCGAACAATTGAAGTACAGCAGCCCGAAGATCACATACAGCCGCCCGAAGCCGCTGAAACGGCGCAGGGCGTGATCCTCGGCGCGCTGGTGCCACAGCCCCAGGAGCGCGGTCAGCGCGGCGATCACGGCCATGGAGCGCGGGTCCTGGATGCCGAAATAGTACGTGCCGGAACCGCCATACCACTCCCACGAACCCAGGCCGTGGAAGACGCAGAGCAGGCCCAGCAGCAGCGGCCAGCGCAGGCGATAGCCATAGGCGGTGGCGATGCTCAGGGCGGCGGTGACCAGCAGCGCCAGCGGCAGGTTGCCGAACTCGCCGGTCTCGCTGTCGGAGCTGCCGAGCAACAGGCTGGCGCCCATCAGGATCAGGCCGATGGTCAGGATCGCCACCCCGGTGACCGGCATGCGCCGCGCCGGGTCGCGGGCCAGGCGCGCGCCGATCAGCCACAGCCCGACACCGGCGGCGAAAAACAGCACCGCCCCCACCAGCACCGACTCGGCCAGCAGGCCAATGCCGCCCAGCACCGCCATGCCGATCAGCAGCACCGCGCCGATGCCCAGCCATTGCAAGACCGTGGACAGGCGGTGTTCGGGACGTTCATACAAGGCGCCGAGCCGCTGCTGCGCCTCGGCATCGATCAGGCCACGGTGGCGCCAGTCGGCGATTTCGTGGAGCAACATCTGCTGGGTGGTTTTTCTCATGGCGCTCTTGGTTCAAGGTGTGGACATCGGCCGCCAACCGGCCGTCGACTGTGCAGCATAGCCGAGCCTGTGCCTGGCAAGACGCCTCGCAACGCTAACGCGGCACGCCGCGCCGATGAAAAAGGCCGCCCCGAGGGCGGCCTTGTTTTCCGGCCAGCGGCATCACCCCGCCCTGGGGCAAGGGTATGCCGAGCCAGGCGCGCGCCTGTCACCGCAAGGCACTACTCCGCTGTCGTCGGATCGATGATCGAGGTCACCCGCGATACCCGGTCCGCCGGAAAGCCGCCTTGCCGGGCATGCTCCCGGATGAGCTCCTCGCCTGGCGCGATATAGACGCAGTAGATTTTGTCGCCGGTGACGTAGCTGTGCAGCCACTGCACCTGCGGCCCCAGTTCATCGAGCACCTTGCAGGACTTTTGCGCGATTCCTTGCAGATCCTGCGCCGACAGCGCTCCAGCGCCCGGGAAATCGCGTTCAATCACAAATTTAGGCATGACAACCTCCAGTTCTGTCCCGCTCTTGCTGAAGCAACAGCTTCAGGCCGATCGCCAATGGCTATTGCTTGCCGATCACCGCCGCCAGCAACGGCGCGGCCTGTTCATCGGTCAGCGCCGGGTGCACGTCCATCCTGAGCAGGTCGCTCCACTCCAGCACCCATTTCTGCATCAGCGTGAGATCGTCGGTCTGTGCGATACCAAACCCCGTCATGCCACCGACGGCATGCCAGCGCCCCAGCATGCTCACCCCTGCGGGTGGCGCCCCACCCGTCTTGAGAAATCGCTCGATCGCACTGTTACGACGTTCGGGGCTGATTGACCAACTGACAATGAATAACATCTGCCACCTCCTGCGAAACGGGCGCCCGTTGTTCGTTGCGTGCGCCAGGCAGGCACCGTGACCACAGCCACGCATCGGTATCGCCCCGCCTCTCGGCCGGCCCGAAACCATTGCCCCCTAGGGAAGGCATAGCAGCCTTGCGCGGTCGGCGCATGACCGCCGATCCTGTTCCCGCCCCTAGCGTGAAGCCACTGGTCAGCGGCGCAACCGTTCGCGCTCCCCAGGCCGTTTGAAAGCACGCTCGACTGGCCTCGTTGCAGCGTCGGGAGCCCGGTAGATAAAGCCTGATCCGGGGGCTATACCTATGCATAGCGGTCGGCCCTACACCCAAGGAAAGGGGGAAAAGACCATGGACAACAGCAATGGCTCGGGTAACAACCTCGTCCTCTGGTTACCGGGTAGCGCCCTTATCCTCAGCCTGGTGGTCTCGACCTTCGCCCTCACCCGCGAGCCTTTCCTCGAGCCACGCCCCATCGGCGCCCAATTCCAGGCGCAATCACCGATAGAAGCGCGCCTGTGGCAAGACCCGTTCGATGCGCTCGAGCGTTATCGCAAAAAGTTCAAGGACGGTAACAAGGCCGCGGGGACTGACTTTGAGTGCAGCCCCAAGCTTGCTGTCAGCAAGCCATTGGTACTGGACGCCCAACCGCAGCAACAACCGCCAGAGCCTCCCCAACTCATGGTGGCGCTGGTCGAAGGCGGACCCTATGCCGATGAAGTGGAACTGCGCCGGCGCATTCGCCATGCAATCCTGGCGGGCTTTAAAAACTCCCGCATGGTGCCCGAGGACGAGCAGCACATCCGCTGCCTGGCTCTTGCGGACGACCTGTCAGACACGCTGCAAGCCGATGCGCAAGGAACGTCGAAGCGCGCGGAAATCCCCTATGAAACCTTTATCGCCAATCCATTCGACCCGCCTACAGACATGCAGGGCAGACAGCGCCCATCCGCCCAGACCATACTGCTCTGGGTAAAGCAGGAGCATCTGGGTTCAGACCCGCTACAGCGACTCGAAGTATTGCGTCGAACCCTGAAGAATAAGATTCATTCGGCTTGCGCCTCCCAACAAGACTGCCCGGAGCCGACACTGCTGAAGGTCATCGGCCCCTCCACCTCGAAAGTCTTGCTCGATATGTATCGGGACGAAGCCAACGGCCATGCCAAGACCGATATCGAGATTTACTCTCCCCTGGCCACCGCTGATTACGAAACATTGATGCATGCCCTGGGCAAGCCCTCGCCCGGCGAAGGCGCCTCCCAACAGCAAACACCAGCGACGCCTGAACCCATGAAACTGCTGCGCACCGTCAGCCACGACGGCACCCTGACGCGCCTGCTGCTGGACGAACTGAAGCTGCGCCATGTGAATCCAGTCGAGGGTGTGCAATGCAGAAAAGGGGCAACGCAGCTGGTCGGAACCCATTGCGATACTGGAGGCCGGCAGCACTCCAATCGCATTGCGCTGGTCTCCGAGTGGGACAGTTTCTACAGCCGCGCACTGATTGAGAGTTTCAAATCGCAGGTAGCCAAGGATATCGACGGCAAAGACCAGGCGGCCGTCAATGACTGGGTACTGCGCTTCAGTTATCTGCGAGGCATAGACGGGCGCCTGCCAGAGGAAGCCGCAAGCGCCAACAAAACGCCCGGCACCGATGACAATAAGAACAGCAAGGACAAGAACGTCCTGGACCTGAGCCCGCTGGAGAAGTCCGACGGCAATTCCCAGCTCGATTACCTGCGCCGCCTCGCCGACCACATCGCCCGCGAGGACGAAGCCTATCGCCGTAACGGCACCAGCGGCATCGGCGCCATCGGGGTGCTGGGGGCCGATACCTACGACAAGCTGCTGGTATTGCAGGCCCTCAAGGGCCGGATGCCGAACAAGGTGTTTTTCTCGACCAACCTCGATGCGCGCATGCTCCAGCGCGGCCAGGCCCAGACCACCCGCAACCTGGTCCTGGCGGCGCCCTACGGGCTCACGCTGACGCGTGCTCTGCAACAGGATGTGCCGCCGTTCCGCGACAGTTTGCAAAGTGCCGTGTTCATCGCGGTTCTGGCGGCGCAGGCACCACAGCCCTACGAGGCCAAGCGGGCGAAGTTCGACTACTCCACATCGGAGCTGCTTTCGCCGGGAATCTATGAAGTGGGTATCAGCGGCTTCATTCCCCTGCCTAGAAAGCTGAGCGCAGAACGTCCCAAGGACTGCGCCGCCCCCGGCCAGCCCCAATCATCGACGCACGACATCATGGCGCTGCGCTGTCTGCAGGATCCGTCGCCCCCTCCTTATCCCGAACTCTCCCAGTCGGTACGCGACAAGCTCGATGAACGACAGTCGTTTTTCTGGGCCGGGCCGCTTACGTTCATCCTGCTGGTAATGGTGACGCTCCTTGGCTGGTGGTGGACCTATGTGCAATCCAGCGACGACGAACTGCCAGCCTGGGTGCGCAGTATCCCGCTGACGCTGTATGTGGTGTCCGGACTGTCGGCATGGCTCGCCATGCAGTTCTGGCGCGTGGAGTTCATGTGGACCGCCTTCGTGCTGATCCTGCTGGCTGTCATCTGCTCAGGGCTTATCCATCGTTCTCAACGCCAACCGTCGCTCCCCGCACAGGCCCCTGCCCCTGCAAGCAGTGGTTTGTTCGACGCCTCGCCGTGGTACGTCGTGGTGCCGATCGCGGTATTCGTCCTGGCCCTGCTGTGGATGTACCAGATCCGCCGTGCATTGACGGATGACGGACTGGGCGAGCCGATGTTCCTGTTCGAGGGCATCAGTGCCTGGCCCACCGTGGCCCTGCGCCTGCTCGCCGTGGTCATCTCGATCACGGCGCTGGCCTGGGGTTGGCGCACCCTGCGCATCAACCGTGTCGAGATCGAAAAGGCCTACCACCTGGATAGATACATGAGCAGGCTGCGAATGAGCCTGTGGGGGCAGCTGCTGCGCCTGGTTAACCGAGAAAGGGGCACGACGCCACATAGGTGGCGAGCCGCCCTGGGGCGTTGCCTGTTCCTGATCCTATTCCCGCTCTTAGTCAACGAGCGCGACTGGCACACGCCTAAGAGACTGACGACCACGATCCACTCATATGTTGCCGACAAGCGCAGGATCATTTTCGTCACGAGCTTCTGGAGAGAACACTGCGTGGCTGGCACCTTCGGCGCCCGAATGCTGCGCGCCCTCCTCGCCACCTGGGTATTCGTCGTAGTCACCAGCGCGCTCTTCGTGCTCTGGCCAATGGAAGGCGCGCCCACTCGGGGCGAATCGCCGATCTGGATGTGGAACTGGCTGCTGCCAACCCTGGCCTTCCAGCTGCTGGTGTTCTGGGTGGTGGATGCCAACCTCCTGCTGACACGGTTCATCCGCAACCTGAGCACGCATTACGCGATCTGGCCAAAAGCGTTGCGCAAGGAGCACTGGAGGGTTTTCGGCATGCCTCTGCACCCCTGCATCGACGACTGGATGGACATGCAACTGATCGCCAAGCGCACGGCGACCGTCAATCGCCTGATCTATGCCCCCACGGTCGTCATGTTGATCCTGATTGCGTCGCGCAACAGTGTGTTCGACAACTGGCCGACACCGCCCAGCCTCATCATTTCCTTCCTGCTGACCACCCTGATCCTGCTCGCGTCCGCGTTGTCGCTGCGCCGTGCCGCAGAAAAGGCGCGTGGCGCAGCGTTACAGCGTCTGGATAACTACCGGCTGGAAACACCCGAGGACGCACCGATCTACAAGAAGCTCGAACTGATCCGCGCACGCATCGTTGCCCTCAATACCGGGGCTTTCTCAAGTTACGCGCAAGAACCGCTGGTGCGCGCCCTGCTGCTGTCGCTGACCGGTGTGGGCGGCTCGCTGATTGTCGATGCCTTGAATTACGCGAAGTTCTAGGTACCGAGGGCCGGGGACGAACGGGCCGATCAGCCGTTGACGGCCATCGTTCAGACCGGCAGCAGCCAATGAATGGCTATGCTTGATCTGCTGCTGGAAGCAATCCCGCCGCCGCGCTAACGGGCTGCGTCGGCGTCCCCTTTCCGCCAACGCCCCCTAGCGCCGCGCGACACCGGCAAGGAGCGGTTCGAGATGCAACTGATCAGCGTGAACATCGACAAGCCGGAAGCCACCAACTTCATTTTCGGCCAGACCCACTTCATCAAGTCCGTCGAGGACATCCACGAAGCCCTGGTCGGCGCCGTGCCGAACATCGCCTTTGGCCTGGCCTTTTGCGAAGCCTCCGGCCAATGCCTGGTGCGCTGGTCCGGCAGCGATCCGACAATGATCGCGCTGGCGCAAAAAAACGCCCAGGCGATCGGTGCCGGCCATAGCTTTATCGTGTTTCTCGGCGACGGTTTTTATCCGTTGAACGTGCTCAACACCCTGAAGATGGTGCCTGAGGTGTGCCGCATCTTCTGCGCGACCGCCAACCCGACCCAGGTGATTCTCGCCGAAACGGCACAGGGCCGGGCGGTGCTGGGGGTGGTGGATGGCTTCTGCGCCAAGGGCCTGGAAGGCGACGACGACATCCTGTGGCGCAAGAACCTGCTGCGGCAGATCGGCTACAAGCAGTAAGCGCTGCGCCCACAGGCTACTCGGACGGCGTGGTCCGGCAACTCTTGCGCTGACGGATTTCCTGCTCCGAAGGACGCTCCTTGACGAACTCGAAGCGCGGCTCGCCCTCGCTGTAGGTGACCAGCCAGCCCCACTCCAGCTCGGACTCATCCTGGCCCGGTTTCGGCGGCGCGGCCCACCAGGGCTCTTTGCTGACGATCTGGCGCATGTCCTCCTCCCATTGATTCGGCCTCATCAACTATAACGTTCAGGCCTTGAGGCACGCGGATTTCGGCTGATCGGTGAGCCTGTCGACAGGGCTGCCCCGACCGTCAGCGCGCCAGCGCCCATTCGGCCAGTGGCCGGTAACGGCCTTTATGCGACTCGAACAGGGCGAAGTGCCGGGCACTCAGGTGAAAGTCCGCAGGGGTCTGGGACTCGGGCACCGGCGCCCGATAGTCGCGCATCAAGGTCAAGTGCGGACGAAACTCCCGCGGCGAATCGACCAGCCCCAGTGGCAGCAGCGCTTCCTGCAAGGCATACACCAGCTGGCGCAACTCCAGCGGCGCCTGTGTCGGCGCCAGCAACAAGACCCCGGCCCGGCGCCAGACCTCCAGGCGGTCGAGCGGGACGTCCAGCGGCTCGCCACAGGTGCGCACGCTCGCCGCCGCGGCGCAGATCCGCGGAATCTGCGCCACCGCGACCGAGCCCAGGAACATCAGGGTCAAATGAAAGTTTTCCGCCGCCACCGGCCGGCCGCTCCTGAGGCCCAGCGCGCCGCGCCACTGGGCGATGGCCCGGCGTTGGGCGACGGTGCAGGGCAAGGCGAAGAACAGCCGCTTGAACGGCTCGCCCTGCTCGCGGGACTCATCATTCATGCCCTGTCCTCCGGTTCGGTTCGGACGAAGTGCTGTCTGTCAGGCCGTTCCCCCACCGGCCCTCTGCGACTCGCCCACCGGGAATCTCAGGCCGGTTTAGCCCTTTCTTGAGTTCAGCATAAAGAAGGCAACAAGACGCCACGCCTGTCGGCATTCGGTCATTTTTATCGGTTGTAATGCTCATTGACGTCCGCCCCTTTTCACAGGAAGAGCACGATGAGACTCGCGTCCTACAACGTTGAAAACCTGTTCAACCGCGCCAAGGCCATGAACCTGGAAGGCTGGGCCGAGGGCAAGCCTGTGCTGGAGCGTTTCGCCCGGCTCAACCAGTTGCTGGGCGAGCCCATCTACACGGACCAGGACAAGGCGCAGATGGTCAAGCTGCTGACCGAGCTGGGGCTGAGCAAGTCGGACCAGGGCCCCTTCGTGATCCTGCGGCAGAACCGCGGCAGCCTGGTCAAGCGGCCCAAGGCCGGCGGCCTGGAGATTGTCGCCAATGGGCGCACCGAGTGGGTCGGCTCGCTGGAGCTGATCGACGCCCCGGTGGACCTGGAAGCCATGCGCAATACCGCGCGGGTGATGATCGATCTGCAAGCCGATGTGCTGGCGGTGGTCGAGGCGGAAAGCCGCCCGGCCCTGCGCGACTTCAATACGGAGATCATCGGTGCCCTGGGCGGCCCGTTGTTCCGGCATGTGATGCTGATCGACGGCAACGATACGCGGGGCATCGACGTCGGCCTGATGACCGCCGAGGGCTACCCCATCGGCCAGCTGCGCAGCCATGTCGACGACAGCGCGGCCAACGGCGAGCTGGTCTTTTCCCGCGATTGCGCGCAGTTCCAGATCCCGCTATCTGACGGCAAGCAGCTGATCGTGCTGGTCAATCACCTCAAGAGCAAAGGCTTCGGCAGCCTCGCGGCTTCGGCGAAAAAGCGTCTGGCCCAGGCCGAGCGAATCAAGCTTATCTACCAGGCGCTGGTGGCCCAGGGCGAGACCTATATCGCGGTGGTCGGCGACTTCAACGACACCCCGGACAGCGCGCCGCTGGAGCCTTTGCTCAAGGGCACCGACCTCAAGGATGCCTTTGTCCATCCGGCCTTCGACGACGGCGGTTACCCCGGCACCTTCGACACCTGCAAGGCGGCGAACAAGATCGACTACCTGCTGCTGTCGCCCGCGCTGTTCGCCACCGTCACCGCCGGCGGCGTATGGCGCAAGGGCATGTGGCCGGGCAGCAAGCCCAAGCGCTGGGAGGTCTACCCGCAGCTGGACAAGAAGGAAAACGCCGGTTCGGATCACGCGGCGGTGTGGGTCGACCTGGACCTGTGAGCCGAACCGGCCCCGCTCCTGAGCGGGGCCTGAAGCACGGCCTTGTCAGCCCTGGACGCTGGCGCTGGCGGCCTCGTGGATAAAGGCCGCGACCTCCGCCGCCCGCGAGGCCAGCGAGGCATGGGAGCTGGCCAGGGTCAGGGTCTTTTGGGGGTTGAGCCGGGCGGCCATCAGTTGCTGGTTGCGCGGATGGATCATGCGGTCGTCGCTGGAGATCTGGTACCAGGACGGCTTGTTCTTCCAGGCCGGCGCGCTGATGGTGTCGCCGAAGGTGCTGGCCAGCGGCGCCTTCTGGGTCACCGCCATGACCAGCGCTTCGTCGGCGCCCAGGTCCTGGCAGAAGCTCTCATGGAAGGCCTGCGGCTTGAGCCACAGGTAGCCATCGCTGTCGGGCTCGAGGTTGGCCGCCGCCGCGGGCAGGTGCTGCTGGGTGATCGAGCCCGGGCTTTCCCCAGCATCCGGGGCGAAGGCGGCGATATACACCAGCCCGACCACGTTGGGCTGGTCGCCCACCTCGGTAATCACCGCGCCGCCGTAGGAATGCCCCACCAGCAACACCGGGCCATCGACCTGGGCAATCATCTTGCGGGTGCGCTCGACGTCATCGGCCAGCGACGTCAAGGGCATTTCCACCGCGCGGATCGCGCTGTAGCCCTTGCGCGAAAGCTCGATGATCACCTTGCTCCAATGGGCCGCATCGCCCCAAAAACCATGCACCAACACAATCGTAGGCTGACCACTCATGACCTTGAATCCTCTGTCTGGATAAAGACCGCTCGCCGCTGGCGGCGGTACTGCCGGGCCCAGGGCATTGCGGGGCAGGTCGCTCGTCAAGTGACAGGCAGGAGACGCCCTCCCCCGTGCTGGCTTATGCTCGGGCACGCTCATTATCGAAGGGGACGGTGCCGACCGACCATGACCGAAAAGCCGAAGACTGTGCAGAGACACCTGACCCCGGCCGCCTCGCCATCCGACCTCAGGCACCCGGCCGCCGATGTGTTTTTCGAAGTGTTCAGCCTGGCGCGGATGCGTGGCGAGCTGCTGGGCGAGACGCTGCTGCAACCCGGCCAGCTGTTGCAGCAAGCGGCGGGCGGCGCCTGTTTCCATGTGATCCAGGACGCTGGCTGCCAGCTCAGGCTCGACGGCAATCACGAAGCCACCCGCCTGGTGCCCGGGGACATCCTGTTCGTGCCCCACGGCCAGGCTCATCAACTGCACAGCGCTGCGGATGCCAGCCCGGACCTGCCGGCGCGCATCACCAGCGGCGTCTTCCGGTTCGAAGGCGGGTGTGGCCAGGCCTTGATCCAGGGCTTGCCCGGGGTGCTGCAAGTCAGTTGCCAGGGCGAGGACCCAAGCGACCTGATCGGCTCCCGTGAATGGCTGTCGCTGACCGTGGCGGCGATGCAGAAGGAAGTGCGCAACCCTTCGATCGGCAGCACCATCATGCTGTCGCGGATCATCGACCTGATGTTTATCTGGGCCGTGCGCCATTGGCTGGCCCATGCCCCGCAAGGGATCAGCGGCTGGATCGCCGCCCTGCGCGACCCACTGGTCGGCCAGGCACTGGCGCTGTTGCACGCCGAGCCGGGCGCGGCGTGGAGCGTCGAGCGCCTGGCCGGCCTGGTCAACCAGTCGCGCTCCAACCTGGCGCAACGTTTCACCCACCTGGTGGGCCAATCGCCGATGCGCTACCTGATGCACTGGCGCATGCAACTGGCCGGTCAGCGCCTGCAGACCTCCAGCCTGCGCATTTCACAGATCGCCGAACAGCTGGGTTATGAATCCGAGGCGGCCTTCAGCCGGGCCTTTCGCCGCGAGTTCGGGGTCGCTCCCAGCGAATACCGCTCACAGGCTTGAGCGGATTTGCTGCCATCTGCGGGATGCGGGGTTCAGCCCCGCCCTTGCAACGCCTCGAACAACGCCGCCGAGGCGTTGTACAGCGGCACCCGGCCCTTGAGCAGGATCTGCGCGCTGCGCCGGTAGGCGGCCGCATCGATGCGCATCGAACCGCCCTCCTCGCGCGCGGTGATCAAGGTGTCCAGCACCCCCGCCGGGTTTTCGATCGACACCGGGTATTCCGCCGTGGTGGCGCTCAAGGGCTTGGGCGTCTTGAGCAGTTCATGGGCCACGGTGCCTGGCACCAGGCAGGCGGCGGCCAGGCAGCAGCCACCGGAGACGGCCAATGAAGGATGGGCATTCTGCGGGGTGAAATAACGGGTGTTGATATCGCCCGCGCCCTGGGCCGGGCTGACGATGCAGATCTTCGGCAGGGTTTCGCTGCGTTGCAGCTCCTCGGCGCTCATCAGGGCGCCGCTGCGGTTGCGCAATTGCATGCGCAGGCCGCCCTGCACCATCAGGCTGATCAGCCGCGCCTTGAATTCGCCATCGGCATCCAGTTGCGCCGGTGTTTCCAGGCCGGTCTTGCCCAGGTCCGCGGCCTGGACGATGACCATCGGCACCGCCACATCGAGGCAGGTGGCGCGCACGCCGTCGAGCAGGTCGATGCGCTGCCCGGTGGGAAACAGCTGGCCGGTCTTGGCCCCCACCGGGTCGCTGAGAAACAGATCGACCCCGGGGAACACCCCGTTGACCCCGGGAATCCGCGTATCGCTCAGCAGCCGACCGTCGCGGAACGCCAGGCGCGCGAGCATGGTGGTCTGGGTATTGCTGTTGAAGATCTCGATCTGCGCGCTGTCCTCGTCCGGGCTCAACCAGCCACGCTCCAGGGCATACAAGGGCAAGGCCGCGGACATGTTGCCGCAGTTGACGCTCCAGTCGATCGCGCTTTTACCCGCCGCCAGCTGCGCCAGGGTGCTGACCAGACGCGACTCGCCAGGCCGCCGCTCGGCAATGAACACCTTGTTGCTGGTGGGCCCGCCACGGCCCAGGCCGGTGATCTGGTTATTGCCCGGCAGGTCGCCGCTCAGCGGCACGCCCATCAGGTGGCGCAGCAGTTCCTCGACCAGCGCCGGGTCCTCGGGCAGGGTTTCGCGAGCCAGGATCAGCCCGGTGGACGTACCACCGCGCGCATGCCAGACCGGAAATTCAAGGATGCCGGCGCGGATTTCGGGAAGGTCCAGTTCAAAAGGCATGATCGGACTCGCAGTGATGGACGACAGGCAAGGATCATAAACCGCTGCCCGCGCGAGCGCAGCTTTCCAGGTTCAGGGCTGCGCGCGCGCCCTGGAAGGCAGCCCGGCAGATGAACGAACTTGAACTAGTATGGATTGCAAGGCCCGCGCCATCGAGCTGTCCCATGGCCGAGGCTGACCAAGGTGCTTCATAAGCGGTTGCGTGCGGGCTGAAGGCTTCCGGGAGGCGAATCATGCTCGATCAGATTGCGCTGGGCATGCTTATCTTCGCCGGAATAGTCCTGTTCTACGGAATCATCGTCCTGCACGACATTCCCTACGAAATTGCCGTCCATCGGAACCACCCCCATCAGGACGCGATTCACGCGGCAGGCTGGGTCAGCCTGTTCACGCTCCATGCCCTGTGGCCGTTCCTGTGGATCTGGGCCATGTTGTACCGCGAGGATCGGGGCTGGGGCTTTGCCACCGACAAGGCGCGGATGCAGGGCGAAAAGGCTCTGGCGCAAGAGCTGGCCGAGCTGCGGCAGCGGGTCGAGCGACTGGAAGGACAAGCCCAGGCCGGGTCCCGCCCGGAAGGGAAAATGTGACCCATGGACCTGTTACTGATCCTGACCTACACCGCCATCTGCGTGGCCATCTTCAAGATCTTCCGTATCCCGCTGAACAAATGGACGGTGCCCACCGCCGTGCTGGGCGGCGTGGTGTTGATCGGCGCGCTGATTTTCCTGATGAACTACAACCACCCCTATTCGGAAGTGGCGCGCTCCTACTTCGTCTCGGTGCCGGTGATTCCGGTCGTCACCGGCCGGGTGATCGAGGTGCCGGTCCAGGGCAACACGCCGCTGGAGCCAGGCGACGTGCTGTTTCGCATCGACCCCGAACCTTTCGAGAACCGGCTCAAGTCGCTCAAGGCCCAGCAACTGGCGGCGCGGGGCGACCTGTACCGGATCAACGAGTTGATCAAGCGCAACTTCGGCACCCGCCGCGAGCAGGAAGCCGCGATTGCCCGGGTCGACGACCTGCAGGCTCAGATCGACAACGCCCAGTTCGAGCTGGACAGCACCGTGGTCCGCGCCCCGAGCCGAGGCTTCGTCACCCATGTGTCGCTGCGCCCGGGGATGATGGCGAGCAAGCTGCCGCTGCGCCCGTCGATGGTGTTCATTCCCGACGAGGGCCATTATTTTTCCGCCTGGATGCGCCAGAACAGCCTGCTGCGCCTGGTCCCGGGGGACGAGGCGGAAGTGGCGTTCGACGGTATCCCCGGCAGGGTGTTCAAGGGCCGGGTCAAGAACGTCATCACGGTGATCGGCGAAGGACAGGTACAACCGTCCGGCACCCTGCTGAGCTACACCGGCTCCCCGCCGCCGGGGCGGGTGCCGGTGGTCATCGAAATCACCGACCCGGACTACCTGCCCTACGCCAAACTCATGCCCGGCGGCGCCTATGGCCAGGCGGCGCTCTACAGCCAGCACTTCCACCATGTGGCGATCATGCGCAAGATCCTCCTGCGCATGTCGGCCTGGATGAACTACATCTTTCCGTTCCATTGATGAGATGGGGTCAGGCCTGATATTCGGTGCGTGGCAAGCCCGGCTTGATTTCAGCGGCTTTCGCCTGTTGGCCTCGACAGATAAAGCGGATGGGCCGCTTGTTTCCATTCTCTCTATACTCGCTGCCCAGGATGATAGTCAGAGCGCAAATGATGCCCGCCACACCCGATAAAAAATCCCAGGCCATTTTGGTCCCGGCTCGACAAAGTGACTTGGACAATCTTGTAGCCATTCGAATCGAGGCCATGCGCGAAAGCCTGGAACGGGTTGGGCGATTTGATCCGGTACGCGCGCGCGAACGCTTTCTTAGCGGCTTTGAAGCCCGCAATACACGCTACATCGAGGTATCTGGAGAGAGGGTTGGTTTTGTCGTGGTCAAGCATCAGCCCAATGAACTCTTGCTCGACCACTTGTATGTGAGGCCGAGCGCGCAGGGATCAGGGATAGGCTCTGCTGTTCTCGCTCAGATTTTCAAAGAGGCGGATATCGCTGGGCTCCCTATCAGAGTGGGGGCTCTCAAAGAAAGCGCTTCGAATCGTTTTTATACCCGCCATGGTTTCCAATTCATCGAAAACGGTGAGTTCGACAATTACTATGTTCGCCAGTGTGTTCCGGTGGTTGGCCCAGCTTGCTAGCCGGAACTCATGCACCTCGACATAGTTTTCTACACACTCTGGACTCAACGCGGGAATTCACCACTGCGTGCCTTGGAGAGCAAGCGACCTTACTGTCTTCCCTGCTCACCCAGTGCGAACATACCGTTCGATATACCAAGACAACAGGGAGGCTTCACCCATGAGCGCTACTTCTTCGCTCTGGTTTTTTGTCGTGCCATTCGCGATTGCGGCAGCAATCCCCGGCCCCGCTCAGGGAGCCCTGCTTGGGCAAGTGGTGTCACGTGGCGCGAGGGCTACGCTGCCCTTCATCGCAGGCATGGTGCTGGGCAATGCTGTCTGGCTGGTGGTCGCCACCCTCGGTCTTGCAGCACTGGCACTGCAGTTCGAGCAGGTGTTCATTGCCGTGAAATGGCTCGGTGTTGCCTTTATCCTGTTCATCGCCTGGAACTTGTGGTCGAAGAACACCGAGCACCTTCAAGCCCCTCCAAAGCGCTCGGCAGGCCGGGGTCTGTTTGCAGGCGCTGTGCTGACGCTGAGCAATCCAAAAGCGGTCGTATTTTTCGGTGCAGTGTTGCCTCACGCATTCGATCTGACGGCGCTGTCCTGGCCAGAAGTCATCCTGATTACCGCGCTCGGCATCGGGATCGATCTCACAGTCCAATTGGCGTACCTCGTTACGGCATCACGCATCAAGAACGCCATACGATCTCCGAAGGCAATGCAGCGACTGAACAGAGCCTCAGCTGGGGTAATGACGGGGTGTGCGGGCTGGATGGCCGTTTCGCGCTGATGGCCTCTGCAGCAAGGCTTTGCAAGCCTGCAAAGCCTTCACTCTTCGCCGTTGACCGGCTATGCCAACCATCTGCCCTTCAATGAGCGAGTTACCTGGCATCGGCTAATGACTTCACATGAGTCGCAAAATCATCTTGTATCGGTTGGAACCCGCAGCGCAGGTAAAATGCGGCGCCCTCCGGAGTATCCGTGGATAGGCGCACGACACGAAATCGCTGAGCCGCATAGGCCAAAAGCTGCTGCACCAGAGCCTTACCCACACTCTGCCCCCTTACTGCTCGCGTGACGTATACCCTCCGTAGCCTGCCGATGTCCGGCCCGGCATATGGATCATAGGAAAGACCGCCGATGGCAATCAGATGCCCGTCGCGAAAAGCGCCCAAAAGACATTCACCGGGTTGATCGAATCGATTGGCCCCATTTTTCCAATCCGCAACCAAGCGCGTGAGAAACCTGAAACCTTCTGCAACGGCCTCTGCTTCCAGTTCCAGGATTTCCGGAGCAAGCACTGATATCTGACGTATCGCCAGTTCGCCTGTTGACGTAACCACTCGATATCCCATGTTTGCTTTGGCACCCTGCCTGACTCATCTGTGCGGACAGCACGTCCGGTCTTCAAGATTAACTCTCAGGTGTTTCTTACAAGCTCTGGCCCCAAAGGGGCATCCACGAAAGACAGTAATCAGCCAATGACTGCCGGTTGTATCAGGCAACAGTCGACCCAAAGCGGAAGTAGCTGTATCCCGATAGCAGACGTTGAGAAAGCCTGTCGACTCGGCGGTGGCTAACGTGTCCGTGCTGGTGCCGGATCCTCTGTTTTCGCTAGACATTGAACTCAGTGATTCCGCCTCTTTCAGACAAGCCGCCTAGAGGGGCCAGTGTGCTCGTAGCCTGGCTAGTTCTCGCTCTAATGCACACAACTCTTTGTTGAACGCGGCCAACTCCGCAAGGTTGTATTCAACGCATCGCTGCGCACCGGAGGGAAGTCCAATGACATTGACGATCTTGTGACGGTGCGCCTCGACGCCCCATCGACCGTGTACCATCTCATTGCGCCGCAACCGAGCGGCATGCACACGCTTAATCCAGCGTTCATAGGCCGCACGGTGTTTGGAGCCAGCCGGTAACCTCTCTGCGACTCGGGTCGAAAGCGCTTCGAGCTTCGTATGGATGTTCTGCCCTTCGATCGATTTCGATAAGGTTTCCAAATTTGTGCCGTTGTCCAACCACGCCAAGCAGAGCCCTAAATTCACATCGACGGACGAGAACGCGAAGAGCATCTGTCCGAGTAACGATGCAGCCTCAGCTTGCATCGCCTCTCGACGAGCCATCAGTTGTCCCGCCGTTTCGTCCGGGTCAGGCGTTGAATTAGGTTCCATGGCTTTCTCGCATTTGTAGCCTGGGTGGTACAGAGTTCAGCACATTATTCCGTAGGTCTGCTCCTAGCCGAAAGCAGCCTGTCAGAAAGGCAGCTTTTAACTGTGGATTCAACCCTTTACGGTCGTTCACTGCTGAGGGCTACCTGCCATCGTCCATGAACGACTGGCCCGTTACGCGAACTACGGAGTGGCTAGGTCGAGCAAGTCCAACACCGGCCAGATATACGAATGCAATCGCCCTGACGGCATTACTCACCACTTGTGGGGAGAGTCCATATACGATTTGTTAGCCGCTTTAGAGCCCCCCGAAACCGATAAACCAAGGAAGCATAGCCCCGCCTCTATGCCCTTCATACTCCGATTTCCTTCTAAGCTGCTTTCGGCAATAGAACAAACTGATCGTTGCTGGGATAAATAACAAGTTAAACAACCATTGAAATGCATCTGTTGACTTCAAGATAATCGCGACAAGTAAATTAATTAAAACCAAGCCAGTTATTAAAAAGTTATATCTAATATGTCGGCGTTTGATTAAAGCAAAGCTTTCCCAATCATAAATCAGCCAATCGTGGGAAAATTCGTCGCATTTAGGACACTTATGACTTGGCGGAAGGTTGTCTGCGATATAACCACAGCTAGGGCACCGAAATTTCATGGCGCTATCCACTATTAGGTGACATGCCATGTCGCGATCTTGTCGAGGTAAACGCCAGATCTATAGAGGGAAACGCGACTGGGGTGGCAGCAAGACTGACTACGGTAAAGAGGCTAGCAGGACACCACCTATTTTCCACTAGTCTGCCCACCGACTGCTTCTGGCCGCAAAACAGCCCTTGACTACCGAGTGTCCATAATCTTGGCGCAACCTACCAACCGACTCACACCCGCCGCGCCAACAGCAACACCGAAGCCGCCCCCGACAACAGCACCGCGCAGCAACGGTTGAAGAGTTTCTTGCCCCGCGGCTCGGCGAACCAGCGGCGCATGTGCAGGCCCATGTAGGCGTAGGCGCTGATGGCGATCCATTCCAGGATCAGGAACAGCACGCCGAGCACCAGGAACTGGGCGGACACCGGCGCTTGAGGGTCGACGAACTGCGGCAGGAAGGCGGTGAAGATGAGGATGGCTTTCGGATTGCCAATGGCCACCAAAAACTCCTGCCGGGCCAAGGCCAGCAGGCCCAGTGGCGCGGTCTTTTTCTCGGCCTCGACCTGGGTATCCGCGGTCCACAGCTGATACGCCAGGTACAGCAGGTAGCCAGCGCCGAGAATCTTGATCCCGTGGAACAGCAGTTCCGAGGCTTGCAGCACCACCGCCAGGCCGGCCGCGGCCAGGGCGATCATCACCGCGAAGGCGGCCAGCCGCCCTGCTCCCGCCAGGCAGGAAGCGCGAAAACCATAGGTGGTGGCATTGCGGATCGACAACAGATTGTTCGGCCCTGGCGCCATGTTCAGGGCGAAACAGGCCGGGAGGAAAAGCATCAGGGTGGCAAGGTTCATAGAGGCGTCCGTCGGCTGATGGCTTGAGTTGCGCAGCAACCCACCGGGCTGCCGCAGCCCCACAAGCCTGCCCAATCCAGCGCAGGCCGTCGAGATTTTTGTCGATGCGGGCCGCGCCTACCCTTCCATGGCGGCCAGCCCCGGCAGCAGCTTGTCCAGGGTCAGCGGAAACTCGCGCACGCGGATGCCGGTGGCGTTGTAGACGGCATTGGCCAAGGCCGCCCCGGCGCCGCACACGCCCAGCTCGCCCAGGCCCTTGATGCCCAGGGGGTTGGCCCTGGTGTCGGGTTCTTCGAGAAACACCACGTCCATCGCCGCGATATCGGCATTGACCGGCACCAGGTACTCGGCCAGGTCATGGTTGACGAAATGCCCGTGGCGGGTGTCGAGCAGGGTCTGTTCCATCAGCGCCGCGCCGACGCCCCAGGTCATGCCGCCGAGGATCTGCGAGCGCGCGGTCTTGGGGTTGAGGATGCGCCCGGCGCCGATCACCGCGAGCATGCGCCGCAGGCGGACTTCGCCGGTGTCGATGTCCACCGCGACTTCGGCGAAATGCGCGCCATTGGAAATCTGGGAAAACTGCTTGTAGTCCTCTCCCATCGGCCCGACGCTGCCTTCGGCCTGCAGCCCCGCAGGAGCCACCCGCAGCAGCAGGTCGCTGAGGCGTTCCGAGCGCTCGCCGGTGCTGATACGGCCATCGGCGAAGCGCACCTCTGCCTGGTGGTAAGGCGCGCCGGCGGCCTGGATGATCCGCTGCTTCAAGGCCTGGCAGGCGGCCTCCACCGCCGAGCAGGAACTGGCCGCCCCCCAGGAACCGCCAGAGCCCGAGGTCTGCGGAAAGCGGCTGTCGCCCAGTTGCACCTGCACCGCCGCCATCGGCACCCCCAGGCAGTGGGCGGCGACCTGGGTCAGGATGGTGTAGGTGCCGGTGCCGATATCGGTCATGTCCAGGCGCACCAGCACCCGCCCGGTCGGGCCCAGGCTCACCAGGGCCCTGGACAGCCCCAGGTAGTTGGGCCGGATCGCCGCGGCCATGCCCATGCCGATCAGCTTGCGGCCCTCGCGCACGCTGCCGGGCTTGGGCTGGCGGCGGCTCCAGCCGAAGCGCTCGGCGCCGGTCTGCATGCAGGCCAGCAGATTGCGCGAGGCGAAGGGCACGCCCAACTCGGGGTCCACTTCCGGCTCATTGCGCACCCGCAGTTCGATGGGGTCCAGGCCCAGGCGTTCGGCCAGCTCGTCCATGGCGCTTTCGAAGGCGAGCATGCCCGGCGCCTCGCCCGGCGAGCGCATCCACTCGCCACGATTGAGGTCGACCGGTACCAGGCGATGGCGGGTCAGGCGGTTCGGCGCGGCATACAGCGAACGGGCAAACACCGCGGTCTGCTCGCAAAACTCTTCAAAGCGCGAGGTGCTCGACCAGACGTCATGCCCCAGGGCTGTCAGCTGGCCGCTGCTGTCCGCCGCCAGCCGCACCCGATGCTGCATGGCCGGGCGATAACCGGCGTTGGCGAACATCTGTTGCCGTGTCAGGGCCACCTTCACCGGGCGCTTGAGCACCCGGGCGGCGAGCGCCGCCAGCACCGCGTCGGGATGAATGATCAGCTTGGAGCCGAAGCCGCCGCCGATATAAGGGCTGACGATGCGCACGCGCGCCGGCTCGATGCCCAGGGTATTGGCCAGGCCGCCGCGGAAGTTCGCCAGGGTTTGCGCCGAGGTATAGAGGGTCAGGTCGTCCCCGGACCAGACCGCGATGGACGCATGGGGCTCCATCGACACGTGGCTCTGGTATGGGGTGCTGTAGGTGCTGTCGAGCTTGACCGGCGCATTGGCGAACCCCGATTCGAAATCACCGACGGCGCTGTCGGTCTGAAGACCGGCGTTGGTCCGCGGCGGGATGTAGGCCTGGGCCAGGCGTGAAGCGAGCTCGAAGTCGCCCTGCTCGGGGGTGTAGCTCACGCGAATCAGGCGCGCCGCCGCTCGCGCGGCCTCGAAGGATGCAGCGACCACCAGCGCCACCGGCTCGTCGTAGTAACGCACAGCATCGGTCGCCAACACCGGGCGCGATCGGCTGAACACCTCGGCCGTGGTCGGCGTCACCGCGGGGCCGAATGCCGCCTGGGCCGGCGCGTTGCCATGGGTCATGACATAGAGCACGCCCGGCGTCCGTTCGGCCTCGCGGGTGTCGATCGCGCTGATGCGGCCCCGGGCGATGGTCGCCCCGAGGATGTAGCCATAGGCGGTGTCGCCCATTTCCCGCTGCTCGTAAGCGTAGGTTGCGCGGCCAGTGACTTTCAGCCGGCCGTCGACCCGGTCCAGCGGTTGGCCGATGGGACCGTCGGTGGCGGCTTGGGTGGGTCTTGATGTGCTCATGCCGATGCTCGCTCTTGGGTCGCGCTGGCCAGCATCTGGCGCAGGGTGCGTTTGGCCAGGGGAATCTTGAAATCGTTGCCGCCCTGCCCGCGCGCGTCGGCCAGGGCGATGTCGGCGGCGTGCTGGTAAACCGCCATAGCGGACGGCTGGCCGAGCAACGCCTGCTCCGCCGCCGTGGCCCGCCAGGGTTTGGCAGCGACGCCGCCGAGGGCGATGCGGGCCGTGCGGATCTGCCCCGCGCGAACCTCGACCACCAGCGCCACGGCGACCAGGGCGAAAGCATAGGAAGAGCGATCGCGCACCTTGCGATACAGCTGCCGCCCCGGTGGTGGCGGCGGCAATGTAATAGCCACGATCATCTCGCCATGGGCCAGTTGGGTTTCGACCTCGGGCGTCGCCCCGGGCAGGCGGTACAGCTGATCCAGGGCCAGGGAGCGGCGCTGGCCGCCGGGCAGGACCGTCTCCACCCGCGCCTCCAGGGCGGCCATGGCCACCGCCATGTCCGAGGGATGCACCGCGATGCAGGCTTCGCTGGCGCCGAGAATCGCGTGCATGCGGTTGTGCCCCTGCTGGGCCGAGCAGCCGCTGCCGGGTTCGCGCTTGTTGCAGGCCATGCCCGGGTCGTAGAAGTACGGGCAGCGCGTGCGTTGCAGCAGGTTGCCCGCGGCCGAGGCCTTGTTGCGGATCTGCCCCGAGGCACCGGCCAACAGCGCCTGGGACAGCAACGGGTAGCGCTCGCGGACACGGCTGTCGGCGGCCAGGTCGCTGTTGCGCACCTGGGCGCCGATGCGCAGGCCGCCGTCGGCGCTGTCCTCGATCGTGGCCAGGGGCAAGCGGCTGATATCGACCAGGTGCGTGGGCCGCTCGATGCCCAGCTTCATCAAGTCGATCAGGTTGGTGCCGCCGGCGATAAAACGCGCCTGGGGCTGCGCGGCCATCAGGCTGACGGCCTGCTGTACGTCGTTCGCGCGCGCATAGCTGAAAGGCAGCATGGGTTCAGGCCTCCTCGGCGGCGTCGCGGATGGCGGCGACGATGTTCGGATAGGCGGCGCAGCGGCACAGGTTACCGCTCATGCGCTCACGGATCTCCCCGTCGCTCAGGGCGACGGGCTGGCCCGTCAGGTCATCGGTGACATGGCTGGGCCAGCCGGCGCGCACCTCCTGCAGCATGCCGACCGCCGAGCAGATCTGCCCCGGCGTGCAATAGCCGCACTGGAAGGCATCACGGGCGATAAAGGCCGCCTGCAGGGGGTGCAGCAGGTCGCCATTGGCCAACCCCTCGATGGTGGTGATCTCGTCGCCGTCATGCATGACCGCCAGGCTCAGGCAGGCGTTGATCCGGCGGCCATTCACCAGCACCGTGCAGGCGCCGCACTGGCCGTGGTCGCAGCCCTTCTTCGAGCCGGTCATGCCCAGTTGATGGCGCAGTGCGTCGAGCAACGTGGTGCGTGGGTCGAGGTCCAGCAGCTGGTCGCTGGCGTTGATGCGCAGGGTGATCGCCTGGGATGGCAACGGGCGAACGGGTTCAGATAGCCCCGGGGCGGACTGGGGTTGGGCCCTGCCAACGCCTACCCATAACAGGCTGGCGGCGGCCCCGGCTTGCAGCAGCGCGCGGCGCGACGGACGCGGTGAGTCCAGGTCTTGCATGGTGCTCTCCTGAAATGAACGGCTGGACCCGAGTATCGCCAAGGGTGTGGCGCCGTTCTTTCAGGTATCAGGACGAGCTTGTCAGGATTCGGGAAGCCTGCTGGCGGTAGCTGCTCGGGGTGGTCCCGGTGATGCGCCTGAAGGTCGAGGTGAAGTGGCTCTGGCTGGAGAACCCCAGCTCCAGCGCCATGGCGCTGATCGGCATGCTGCCGGCCCGCAGCAGGCTTTCGGCGCGGCGCACCCGGCGCTCGATCACGTAGGCATAGGGCGCCATGCCGGTCTCGGCCTTGAAGTGACGGGCGAAGGTGTCGACAGGCATGCCAGCGATCCGCGCCAGTTCGGTCAGCGAGAGGCTGCCGTCGATGCGCGCATCGACGTAGTCGCGCAAGCGCTTGAGCAACTGCGGCCCCAGGCGCCCGTGGCCAGCGCTGGCGGTATCGCCCCGTCCCAGGCGCAGCCCCACCAGCGCCACCAGGTGCTCTATATAGCTGGCTTCCAGGACCTGCCCGCTGACCATCTCGGCGCTGAGGGCGGCGAGCAGCGAGTGGATCACCCCATCGCCGCTGTTGATGCGCATGGGCAGCTCGGCCAGTTGCGGGCAGCCTGGGAAATCCAGGGTCGTGTCGATCCAGAGGGCGGTATAGATCAGGTCGGCCTCGCGAAAATAGCCCTGGCGCTCGACGCCGGCCGGCACGAAGCTGATCGACCCGGGGCGATCGCAGCCCTGGTAATTGAGCGTGGAACTGCTGCGGATGTGAGTCTTGGCCGTGGCTCCGCGCTCGGTGAGGATCACCACGTGCTGCGGCGCCGTCCAGCTGAGCTCGGCCTCGCGGCAGGCCCAGCGGCGGTGATCGATGGTCACCAGGCCATCGAACAGCGATGCCGACTGCAATACCGCGCCCTCGGCGCCCCGCGCCCGGATGCAGCCCGCGCCGACCCGGGGCTCCAGCGACAGGTTTGCGGATTCCCTTGATACGCTCATAAGCCAGGCACCTCCCCATGGGATACAGCGAGCGGCCAGCGTACCCCAGGATCACTGGCAACTTCCAAGCGAAAAAGAAGCGACCTGGGGCAATCCCCGGCCAAACCGAACTGATTTACAATGCCGTCCCTTTGCCTGAGGCTGGCGTTTCGTGGATGCTCTGTCGCTTGTCTATAAGCACCTGATCGACTGGGTGATCGCCCCTGTTACCCAACAGTTTCTCGGCATTTTCAATCTGAACGGCCGGCTCGGGCTGTTGTTCCTGTGCGTGTCCTACGGCGTCGCCTATGGCCTGTTCCGCTTCAGGAAGCGCCGCGGCCTGAGCGACGCCCACTCGTTCTGGCACTTCATCGGCGGCAGCCGGGTGCACTTGCACCGCTCGGCGCTGCTGGATTATCGCTACTACTTCGTGCGCGCCATCCTCAAGGTCGCGCTGGTGCTGCCCATCGTCCACTTGGTCGACCCTTACATCCTGCGCTCCGGGGATTACCTGGCCTTTTTCAGCAACCTCTGGGGCGAGCGCCCGCGCCTGGGGCAGAACCTCGGGCTGTCGCTGCTCTACGGGCTGGGGGTGTTCCTGCTCAAGGACTTCATCCATTACTGGGCGCACCGGGCCTTTCACTCGCGCTGGCTGTGGGAATTCCACAAGGTCCATCATTCGGCGCCGGTGCTGGTCCCGGCGACGGCGAGCCGGGTGCACTTCGTGGAAAAGATCGTCGAGAAACTGAGCATCGGCCTGTGCCTGGGCCTCTACGCTGGTGGTTTCTGGTACGCCTGCGGTGGCGAGATCAGCCGCTACACCCTGTTCGGCGTGACCTACCTGGTGTTCATCTTCAACAGCCTGGCGGCCAACCTGCGGCACAGCCATGTCTGGCTGTCGTTCGGCCCGCGGCTCGAGCATGTGCTGAACAGCCCGGCCCAGCACCAGATCCATCACAGTGACGCGCCCCGCCACTTCAACCGCAACTTCGGCACCAACCTGTCCCTGTGGGACTGGATGTTCGGCACGCTCTACGTCACCTGCTCGACACCCGAGCCGCTGCGCTTCGGCACCGGGGAGCAGGACTCGCAACGTTACCTGACGGTCTACAGCCTGATCGTCACGCCCTTCGTCGAGACCGCCCGCAAGCTCCTGGCCAAACGCCCGCGCGGGGTGGCGCCGCAAACGCCCTATTCATAAGCCGGGGCGCCCGCTATTCCTCGAAACGACTGCTGGCATCACGATCACGCTCGTAGCGCCTGGCGAGTGGAAACGCCGGCAACCAGGACTCGCGCCGAACAGTCCAGCTTTCGTAAGTGGGCTTGAGTTGATCGGGGGCGTCCAGGGAACCCAGGTTCACTTCGACTTCATCGGCCGTGCGGGCAAACACCGACGAGCCGCAGTGCGGGCAGAAAAACCGCCCGGCGTAGTCGCGGGTTTCGCCCTCGATGGTCACCGCGTCCTCGGGGAATATCGCCGAGGCATGGAACAGCGCGCCATGGTGCTTGCGACAATCGAGGCAGTGGCACAGGCCGACCCGGTACGGGCGCCCCGCCGCCACGATCCGCACCTTGCCGCACAGGCAACCGCCGGTGAATCGTTCCATGCTGCACCTCCTCTTGGGTCAAGCATTGCGGGTGGCTGGCCAAGACCGCGTTCAGTCATGGGACGGCTGTTGCGCGGCGCCGGCCCGGCCTGGTTCTTTCGGCGCCTCACGCTGCAGCTGATTGCGCCAGACTCGATAAGCACGAATACCGGCGCGTACCGAGGAAAACAACAGTTTCTGCTCCAGCTCGCGCGCCAGGCCTGAACGCACCAGCATCCGCAGGAATGTCCCGTGCGGCCGGGCAATGCCCAGGACGATGCCGCGCGCCAGCAGGGTGTCGCGCACCTCCCTGAGGGCCACGATGCCGCTGACGTCGATCGAGGTCACCGCCTCGGCGACGAACAGCACGGCACGGGGATCGGGCTCGCGCTCGACCGCCTCCAGCAGGCGCGCCTTGAAGTAGTCGGCGTTGAAAAACAGGATCGCGTCATCGAAGCGGTACACCACCAGCCCCGCCAGCGTGCGCGCCTGCGGGTATTGGCTGATATCGACCTGGCCTTCGATCCCGCGTACCCAGCCCAGCACCGCATCGGTGGGCTGGTAGATACTTTTGAGCAGCCGCAGGATCGCCAGCAGCACCGCGACGATGATGCCCGGCAGCACCCCCACGCCAATCACCCCCAGGGTGGTCAGCACACACAGCCAGAACTCGAAACGGCTGAGCTTGCGGATAACCCGCATCGCCTGGATGTCGATCAGCCCCCAGCCCGCCATCAACAGCACCGCCCCCAGCGCCGCCTGGGGGATCCAGGCCATGGGCGCGGTGAAGAACAGCAGGATCAGGGCAATCACCAGGGCGGCGATAATCCCCACCAACTGGCTCTTGCCCCCCACCATGCTGTTGACCGCGGTGCGCGAATCGGCGCCGCTGATGGCGAAGCCACTGGAGACCCCGGCGGCGATATTGGACACGCCCAGCGCCAGGAACTCATGGTTGGCATTGACCGTGTAGCCGTTCCTGGCGGCGAAGCTGCGGGCCGTCAGCATCGCACTGCAAAAACTCACCGTGGCGATACCCAGCGCATCGCGCAGCAGGCTTTTCAGTTCGGCCTGGTTGGTCTGCGGCCAGCTCAACTGCGGCATGCCCGAAGGGATCGGACCCAGTACGGAGACGCCGTAGCTGTCCAGGCGCAGAAAGCCGACGCACAGGGTGGCGATGGCCACCGTCACCAGCGCCGCCGGCAACCTCGCAAAGCGCCGCGGCAGCCAGATCAGCAGCGCCAGGGCGCCCGCGCCGATGGCCAGGGTCGGCCAATGGGTTTCGCCAAGCCGCTGCAGCATGTTCAGCAGGCTGAGAATGAAACCCTCGCCTTCGATTTTGTAGCCCAGCACCTTGCCCAGTTGCCCGGCCAGCAGGCTCAAGCCGATGCCGTTCAGATAGCCGATCAGGATGGGCCGCGAGAAAAAACTGGCAATGAACCCCGCCCGGGCGATGCCGGCGCCGATCAGCATCAGGCCGACCAGCACCGTGACAATCACGGCCAGTTGCGCCAGACGCTCGGGATCGCCCAGCGCCAGGGGCGCGATCGCCCCGGCGACCATGGCGCAGGTGGCCGCATCCGGCCCGACCATCAACTGCCGCGAACTGCCCACCAGGGCATAGACCATCATCGGCAACACGCAGGCATACAAGCCGTACTGCGGCGGCAGCCCGACAATCTGGGCGTAGGCGATGGCAATCGGGATCTGCACGGCCGCCACCGACAACCCGGCCTGCAGGTCGAACCTGAACCATTCGCGGCGGTATTGCAGGAGATTGGCCAAGCCTGGCAGCCAACGGGCGAGCAGCATGGAGGTACCTTTGATCAGGGGCTTTGACGAGGGGTATGGCGGGCGCGAAAGCTCGTGCCCTGGATGAGAGATAAGCAGAGTCGGTTTTTCTTTGCAGGCTTTTCAACAAAATATCGGCGGATCGAGCGTCCTCTGATTCGGCAGACGCCGTGACAGACCGCGGCCGGTCCTCCGTCGCCAGCCCTCCCCCCAAACGACAGCACGGCTGGCAACCAATGTCCTCCCGCGGTATTGGCCCGGTAGTCGCCAGCCAATTCAGCCAATGCTCACCCTGGCCGGGTGCAAACCCGGTTCCCCTTTTCCAGGTGACCACCGCGTTAACGAGGTCAGGCCCGATGGATGCACCGCCAGGCTCTGCTCGCTACTGCTTGCTGTTCCTGGGGTCGTCCGCCGGGTTGAGGTAGGTGATCCCCCAGGGGCCCGTGCCGTGGAGCTGGAGCACGGTTTCCTGTTTTTGAGTGGCGGCGTACATCGGTGTACCGACGGGAATGATCAGGGTGTCGCCCGGGTGATAGGCCTTGGCCTTGGCCGCGTCGAAGGTGTCGCCGGTGGCGAAGTAGAAGGTGCCCGAGATCACGGTGACACGTTCGGTCACAGGGTGGGTATGCACCCCGACTTTCGTGTTGGCCGGCAGCATCAGGCGCATGGTGAAGGGCTCTGGCTTTTTCAGGTCGCCTTCGATCACCGAAATCATCACCCCGGGCCCTACCGAGGGCGCGGGTGTCCATTTCAGTTCGGCGGGGGTGGCGGCAATCAACCCTGTGCCCTCGGCCAGAGCGGCAGAGGCCAGGAAGGCCGCGCCGAGCAGGGCCAGTGAAACAGCGACAGCTTTGTGGGCGCTCATCGTGATGTCCTCGCGTTTGAGAGCGGTGGGTGAATCGCAGCGGCCAACAGAGCATCAACGCAAAAGCACAGCGGCTGCGCGATCGAGTCATATAGGGTGACGATAGCCGAACGCCGATGCGCGGATATATCCATTGCGAACAGCCTTGATAGCGCACGGGTATTGCCGCACAGGCAACCGCCGGCCAATCGGCCGAGGTCCGTCGACCTGGCAAACAAGCCAAATTGCCATGTGTTTCCTTCGTTCTTTCATACGTCGCAGTTCTCACTGCCCGTTCCCCCATGCCTGGAGTTCCCCCCGATGCCTTCGCCCCGTCCCCTGCCCTCTGCCTTGCTGGGCCTGGCCCTTGTCTGTCCGGCCCTGGCCGAAGCCCAGGGCCTGGAGCTGGGACAAGTGCTGATCGGCGCCGAGGAGCGCAGCGGCGAAGACGCATCGATCGAGGAAGCCAAGGCGCGGCTGGCCCAGGTGCCCGGCGGCAGCAATGTGGTGGACCTGCGCCGTCCGCTGCAGGGCCGCGTGGCCAGCAACCAGGATGTGCTGGCGTACCAGCCGGGGGTCTATGCCCAGTCCGCGGGCAACGAGGGGGTGAAGATCTCGATCCGCGGCTCGGGCATCAATCGCGCGCCGGGCGCCCATGCCTCGGGGCTGTACACGATGCTCGACGGCCTGCCGCTGACCGGCCCCGGCGGCACGCCCTATGAGTTGCTGGAGCCGCTGTGGCTCGACCGCGTGGAAGTGCTGCGCGGCGCCAACGGCTTCGACCGCGGCGCCCTGGCCCTGGGCGGCGCCATCGACTACATCAGCCACACCGGCTACGACGCCCCAAAGTTGCAGGTGCGCTACGCCACCGGCAGCCACGGTTATCAGCAGCGCCAGGTCAGCTCCGGGCAGGTGCTGGGCGACTTCGACTACTACCTGTCCATGACCGACGCGCGCTCCGATGGCTATCAGGACCACAGCGCCAGCGAGAGTCAGGGGGTGATCGCCAACTTCGGTTATCGCTTCAACCCGAACCTGGAAACCCGCTTCTACATCCGCCACCGCCAGACCGACAACGACCTCGCCGGGCGGGTCACCAAGCGTTCCATCGAGCACGACCCACGGGCGGCCAACCCGGCCTACGTGACGCGCAACGACAGCCGCGACCAGCCGGGCAGCACCTTTATCGGCAACAAGACCACCTGGTACATCGACGACGATTCGAGCCTCCAGACCGGCCTGGTCTACCACGACTACCCCATGGACCTGCGCGAGGGCCCCAACCGCCTCAAGGTGGCCTACACCGACGTCAGCGGCACCTTCGATTACAAGCGCCGCGATACCCTCTGGGGCCTGGAAAGCCACAGCACCCTGGGCCTGCGGGTGACCAAGCATCTGCCCAACTCAGGCGCCAGCGAGCTGGTGCGCATTCCCAGCGGCAACACCGCCAGCTATGCACCGGGCACCCATATGCGCAACTTCACCTACCAGGGCTCGGACAGCGTCCTGCATGTCGGCAATGACCTGGAGATCGCCGACGACCTGTGGCTGACCACCGGCCTGGCCGCCATCTACACCCGCCGCGAAAGCGCCGTGACCTACCCCGAAGGCGGCGGCAAGACCAGCCTCGGCGACTGGGACTACGCGTCGCGCCTGGGCCTGCGCTACCAGCTGACCCCCGACCTGCAACTGTTCGGCAACCTCAGCCGCTCGGTCGAGGCGCCACACCCCTGGTCGCTGATCTACAGCTCCAACCTTCGCTTCCCGGCCGGCAGCGGCGCCGCCACCGGCACCCAGCGCGACTCGATCAAACTGCAAAACCAGACCGCCACCACCCTGGAACTCGGCGGCCGTGGCGACAGCGCCCTGGGCCAATGGAGCCTGGCCTGGTACTACGCCCAGGTGCACCACGAACTGCTCTCTGTACTGCCGGATGCCAACGCCACCACGCCTTACGAACTCAACGCCAGCCCCACGGTGCACCAGGGCGTGGAAGCCAGCCTGCAGAGCAAGCTGTGGTCGCGGGGCGACGGCGGCCAGTTGAGCCTGCGCCAGAGCTACACCTTCAGCGACTTCCACTACCGCGACGACGAGCGCTTCGGCGACAACCGCCTGCCGGGCCTGCCGATGCACTACTACCAGGGCGAACTGCGCTACGACTGGCCCCTGGGTTTCTTCGCTGCGCTCAACACGCAACTGGTGTCCAAGGTGGCGGTGGACTACGCCAACAGCTACTACGCCGATCCCTACGCGCTGTTCGGCGCCACCCTGGGCTACAACGCGCCCAAGGGCGACTGGCAGACCTGGCTCGACCTGCGCAACCTGACCGACAAGCACTACGCCGCCACCGTCACCCCGGGCTACGACGACAAGGGAATGGACGCGGCGCGATCCACTCCGGGGGAAGGCATGGCGATGTATGTCGGGGTGTCGTGGAGTCTGCGTTAAGGGCCAGCAGTGGACACGCGATCCCGCGCGTCGGGCAGCATGAAGCCCTGCCGATATCGATCAGCTCTCAGGGGAAAGGATGGGCTCGGGGCTGGCTTCAGCAGCCAGCTTCAATCGGTCGGCCTTGCTGATGTACTTGGGCTTGCTGCGCGGTGCCAGCTTGGCACTGGCCTTTTTCGCGTGAGCCTTCAATAGCTGGTTGATTTTTTTACGACGGTTCATGTTCTTCTGCTCAGCCGGTAAGTGTTCGAATGATATCAGCTAAGGATATCGGGCCAGACTCCCGTGGTGCGCACTGAGTGCATGACCTTGGAGCCCCTGGGCTCCCATCAGCAATAACTTTTTGTAAGTGCTATTCGAAATCACCTTGCGCCGGCCGACCAAACCGCCGGTGATAGCGCCCGCAACCATAAGCTCGCCTGGGTGGCTATTGAAGTGCCCGATCAGGCCAGATGCGTGACTACTTCAGGATAAACAGGTCCCCTTCCACACTCAGATCACCCTGTTTACGACGCGGCGCGACAGCGTCGTAAACGATTAGCAGACCTTCCCCAGCCTCCTCACCCACGTCAAACAGACACATACCCTCGGCATGATCGTCGCCTTGCCCGAAAGGCACCTCCAGCACCCTCTCCAATTGCTCCGAAAAGACCACAAGCTCCTCATCGGATGCGAAGCCGCCACGCCAACGGAACACCGTTACCGGTCCGTCCAGGTCCATGGTCGGCCCCGCCAGAATCAACAGATCGTCGCCGCTGACGCACAGGTCTCGCACCCCCAGGCCATTGAGCGCGAAGAAGTGCTTGCGGTAGCGGCGCCCCTGCGGCCCGATCTTCTTGAGCACCAACGTCTCGGTGGAGTCACCATTGAGTTCAGGCTCGATCTCCAGCAGCACGGCCCATCCGCGCAGGACCGGCCCACGCAACCCCAACAACAGCCGCGAGCCAATGACCGCCATCCCTTCGATATCGAAACCGTTGTCTTTACCCGGGATGGGCAGGAAGTCCCGTAACTGATCGTCTTTGGCAATTTCCCAGGTCAGGTCGTTGCCAAGCGCGTTGCCACGCAGCTGCGCCGCCGTACGTCCATCGGCATCCACCTCCCTGGCAAGGCCATAGCTGTCGCTCTGCCGTACTACCGGAATGCGGGCCAACAAAAAGCGATTGCCGTCTGCCTCTACCGTCGATAGCCGCTTGATGTTCTTTTGCGCAGGCTTGTCGGGCTCGGCCTTCTTGCGCTTGAGGCTATGGGAGCCCACCACCCAGAGGTAACCATCGTCATAGGCCAACCCCTCGATATCGATCTCGGCGTCTGGCTCCGGTATGGGCAGGTCCAGGTATTCCATGAGCGAGAACGATTGGTGCTCAGCGCAGATCACGGCGCCGCCTGGTGCAGCGCCCTGGATTTTCAGACGCTCCAGGCTGGTGGCTTCATCGTTGGCCACCCACAGTGTGTCGCCAATCCGCTGAGCGACCGAAAGGCCATCGCGCAACGCTGCAAACGCCGGGGCAAAGCTCAGTATCACCACATTGATTCGCTCGCTCATGAGCACTCTCCTGCCAGACGGGGTGAAGCGAACAGGCTGTTGTCGAGGCTAGTGGCTACCCAACGACAAGCAAGGTTACTGTCTAGCACGTTTTTTCACAGGCGATAGAGCGGTGGCGCATAACATGAGAGAAGGCCTGGCCGCACGTGAAAAGGCGCGCTTTGGCGATCGCACCGCACCCGGTGGCGATATGCATGACATACACGTGGTCTTTCGCGAATGGGCTTCGCAATATGACAACCCGGATTTCTCCGGACGCACAGGGCGCGACACGAGGCGTGGATAGCGGAGCAAACAGCGCAGGTTTTGCGCGTTGACGGGGCGAGTATTGTTGAAGATATGGCCGCGCACCCCCTTCACTCCGTGATGCGATCATGTTGCTTCGGGTCGTTTACAGACCTTCGCATCAAGCTGCAATCGGCCCAAGAACTGCCACTCGCCTTCAAGACGAGGACAGAAAGTTCAACCCCAACCTGCTGATCGAAGACCTGACAAAACAGGTGAACAACCCAATCGACACTGTGACCGGGCATCTCGGCAATCAATGACTATGCTTTGACCTAATGTGCAAACCGCTCCGACCGGTAATCCATAGCGCTGTTCTACCAGCCAACACCAGAAAAACAGGCCCATGAAACCGATGCCCTCCCTTGCCGTTGTTGCCCTTGCCTCAATCATGGCCGCTATCGGCTTTACGGCCCATGCAGCCGAGGTGCCGTTGGGTAGCCGTTCCCTGGAAGGTCACATCATTACGCGGGTGCTGGCCGTTGATCCGGTGAATCGTCAGGTCACCATAGAAGACACCAACAAAAGCCCGGTATCCATCCAGCTCACGGAAAAAGCCAAGGCCCTGGGCAACCTGAAGGTCGGCGACAAGGTCGATATCCACGTTGTTCGCTCAGTCGCCTATGTGCTCGACACGAATGTCGAAGCTGCACCAGGGGTTAGCGACGAATCAATGACTATCCGTGCCACACAGGACAATCCTGACCCAGGTGGCGAGGCGGTTCGCAAGGTCAAGGTCACGTCAAAGATCACTCGCATTGACTTGGAAAAGCATGAAGTGACCTTGCTACCTCCGGAGGGCGAACTGACCGTCCTGAAGGTCGAGGACCCACAGCTTCAGGCCCGAATGAAGACGCTCCAGGTGGGTCAGACGATCAACGCCATTTACACCGAGGTAATGAAAGTCAAAACCTCGCGCTGATATGGCTGACAAGCAGAGACCTTGATGAAGGCTACTCCGGACGCTTGGATATGACAGAACTATTGAATGCTATAGCGCTGGGATTACTGGCCTTGCTACCCCTGATCAATCCGCCTACAACAGTGGCTTTATTTATTGCCCTGAGCAAAGGCCTTAGCCAAAAAGAAAAAAACAAACAGGCGCTTTCGACTTCGCTTTATGTCTTTCTCATCATGGCACTTACCTATTACGTAGGTGAGTTTGTTATGGACGCTTTTAACATTTCCATTCCGGGCTTGCGCATGGCAGGCGGTGGCATTCTCATAATAATGGGCTTGAAGATGCTCTTCCCGCAGCCAGTCCATGTTTCTCCTGTCGTCAACAGCGCAAAGGAACAGGCCAGTTTTGCCTTCATTCCGCTGGCCATGCCCAGTACTGCCGGGCCAGGAACGATCGCGATGATTATCAGCTCCTCCGCGACCATTAAACACAGCACGTTATTTCCAACCTGGGTTCTATTAACCGCGCCTCCATTAATCTTCTTGTTTACTTCCATTATTCTCTGGATCTGCTTACGCAGTTCAGGCCCCATAATGAAACTAACAGGGGAGTCAGGCATTGATGCAATATCACGTTTGATGGGTTTTCTACTCGTATGTATGGGGGCTCAGTTCGCCATAAATGGGTCGATAGAAATAGTACAAACCATCATTGACAATAATTTTCATTTACCCCGCCCTCAATAATTCAATCTCCACGCTGCGGGAGGCTAAAGCATGGGTGTCTGCTACCCTTTAGCGGAGTCATCGAGGTCGGCCGTTCTCACTCCCTGACATTGATCCAGTCCTCTCAAGCCTGCCTGACCACATGAGGTGGGGCGATGCGCATTTCATTACTTTACGCGGTGTCAGCTGTACTGGTTCTAAGTGGGTTTTCTTGCCTGGCGCAAACCCAGAATGCGCCTGCAAACGCTGCGGCTACAGCGCCCCTGACGGCACCGGCCAAAGATGTCGTGTTCACCCAAGAGCAGCTGGATCAGATGCTGGCTCCCATTGCGCTATACCCGGATCCACTGTTGGCACAGGTATTGATGGCCAGTACCTACCCCGGGGAAATCGCCGAGGCGGTCACCTGGTCCAAAGCGCATCCGGGCGCCAAGGGCGATGATGCGGTCAAACAAGTGTCGAGCCAGACCTGGGACCCGAGCGTACAGGCGCTGGTTGCCTTCCCACAGGTCCTGGCAACGCTGGGACAAGACCCGGTCTGGGTACAGCGTCTGGGCGATGCCTTTCTGGCGCAACCCGACGATGTCATGGACGGCGTGCAACGCCTGCGGCATCAGGCGCAAGCAGCAGGCAACCTGCAGAGCAACCAATATCAGAACGTGACGGTTCAGGCTGCACCGGCAGCCCCTGCCCAAGCCCCTGCCAACAGCTCCACTACCATCGTCATCGAGCCTGCCGACCCGCAAGTGGTCTACGTCCCCACGTACAATCCGACCACTACCTATGGCACCTGGGCCTACCCTGCTTCGCCGCCCGTCTACTATCCACCGCCCCCCGCCTATTACCCCGGATCGGCCTTGATGGCCGGGCTGGCGTTCGGGACCGGCGTGGCGATCGTCGCCTCGCTGTGGGGCGACTGTGACTGGGACAACAACGACATCGACATCGACGTCGACCGCTACAACAACATCAATCGCAACACCCAGATCAACAGGAACCAGAACAAGTGGCAGCACAACTCCCTTCATCGCGATGGCGTTCCCTATCGAGACAGCAGGAGCCGTGAACAGTACGGTCGACAACTGGACGGTGCCAATCAGCGTGAGGCCTTTCGAGGGGATAATGCCCAACGCGCCCAGGCGCGTGAAAAAGCCCGCAGTTCAATGGACAGGCACGGTATCGAACGACCGGCCACCACTAACCTCCAGGCCCGTGATCAAGCGCGCAGAGCGCAGGTCGATAATCGCATGCAAGCCGGGGCAGACAGACCGAGAGCCTCTGACAGGAACCAAGGTACTGACAGAAACATCCGGGAAAATCAGCAGCCCAGACAACAGAACGCTCAGACGAATCAGCGCCGCCAGGAATTCTCCCAAGCGCGCCAGGGAACGCCAAAACGCCCGACCGCCAGCCCCGGCAGTGCACGCAATAATGCTTTTGCCGGCGCGCGCTCGCCGTCCCAATCGAACGCCCAGGCCCTCCGTGGCCGAACCAGCCAGGCATCCGCCACGCGCCCCAGTGCTGCGCGATCCGCCGGCCATCAGATCAGCAGGCCGTCCAGTGCTCCCATGCGACAAAGAGGGGGGGGCCGGCGTTGAACACACTTCCTCGAGTGAAAGCATTCATGAGCTCGCTCCCTCGCATCCTGATGATCAGCGCCAGCCTGGCATGGTCATGCACGGCTACGGCACAGCAGGCATTTCCAACCCCGGAGCAGGCCGCTCAGGCGTTCGTCGAAGCCCTGGGCACACAACACGCCGATCAGGCACGCCTGATGCAGCTGCTGGGTGAAGACTGGCGCAGTTTCATCCCGCGAGGTGGCGTCCAGCGCAGTGACGTGGATGCGTTTTTGAAGCTCTACCGCGAGCGACACTCCATCGAAAAAACCAGTGACCGCAACGCTGTCCTGTCGGTCGGCAGTGACCACTGGACACTGCCGATACCCCTGGTAAAAGCCGAAAAGGGTTGGCGCTTCGACATCAAGGCTGGTAGCGCCGAAATCCGTATGCGGCGAATCGGCAGCAACGAACTGGCCGCGGTGCAATCGGTGCTGACCTATCACGACGCCCAGATGGACTATGCATCAGTGGATCATGACGGTGACGGCGCCCTCGAATATGCGCAGAAAATCTTCAGCACTCCCGGCAAGCACGACGGACTCTATTGGGCGGATGACGATAGCGGTCAACTCAGCCCCTTGGGGCCGCTGTTCGGCAATGCCATCGCCGATGAAGATTGGCATGGCTACCACTTCCGCATCCTCGCGGGACAAGGTCCCTCGGCACCGGGTGGCGCCTACAGCTACCTCATCGGTGACAAGATGAGCCGTGGCTTTGCCCTCATCGCCTGGCCGGCGAAATACGAGGACACCGGGGTGATGAGTTTCATGATCAGCCATGAGGGCCAAGTGTTCGAGAAAGACCTGGGACCCGAGGGTTATAAATTGGCGCAGTCGATGAAGCGCTTCGATCCCGATGACAGCTGGCAGGAGGTCACCCTGGATCAGAAGCCGTAACAGTTGCCTGGCTTCAATCACCCGTCAGCGGATCGTAGAGGGCATGCTTCGCCTCTCATTTCAACAGGCGGTAATCGGCTGTGGATTCAACCGGTCGAAGAGACGGATGCTTTGCTGCCCAAGCGGATGAGTTCATTGGAGAAACACAGGCCGACGATGATCAGTGCCGCGCCCGCGTACAGGCTTTCGCGCGGCACTTCATTGAGCACCACAAACGCCAGCAGCGCGGCGAACAGTGGCTCGGTCAGCTCCAGCGCTTGCACTTGGGATGGCTTGAGATACTCGATGGCCTTGGTGGTGCAGAAGAAGCCCAGGATTGTCGGCAGCGTGGCCAGCGCCAGCAGTGCGGCGATCACCAGCGGCGACAACTCGCCCATCGCGAAACCGTCGGCCGCCGCCGGCATCAGCAGGTACAGGCTGCCAAAGAACAACAATTGTCGAGTGAAGTGCAGCCCCCCCGACACCCCCATACGCTTCATGGCAACCGAAAAGGCCCCATAGCCGCAGCCGGCCATGGAGGCGAGCGCAGCACCTTGCAGGGTAAAGCCCTGCTGCAGGTCGCCGCCGAAGATCACCGAGATCCCAGCGATAGCCAGTGCGGCGCCAACGGTAGCGTTCGCGGTGATGGCATCCTTGAGGAAAATGCGCCCCAGAATGATCGAGGAAATTGAGGCACTGGCCATTAGCACCACCACCACACCTGCCGCAGCGTAGTGTTGATAGGCGGACGTTTCGAAATAGAACAGCACAAAGATGCCAAGGAATGCGCAGATAGCCGCCTGAGTCCATTGGGTCGACGCCGCCGGGCGCTTGAGGAAAAACAGCAGGATCGAGAGAAGCACGCAACCCAGTAGGGTCTTGATGACAGCGACACTGCTGGCGGTGAAACCATTACTCATGACTACTTTGCTGAGTACACCGATCGTTGCGTTCAGTGCCGCAGCGGAGAGTGCAAATATGACGCCTTTGCTGAAAGTGGATTGCATTGATGACGATCCCTGTCGCTGAATGGTCGTTCGATAGAATGCCGCCCTACATCGACGGCGCAAAGTTTGAGGATACGAAGATCCCACCAACACTTACCTTAGGAAAGTCCATTTAATCGGGACTAACGACTTTGTCGCCCCCAAGGAAGAAGTCAAAGGGCCTGGCCCTTGGCTAGGCAATATGAGTTGACGAACGTTGCAGTGTGCTGCAAGGACTGGCGTATATCCGGTTTGGCTATTCCATGCCTGTTGGCAAATTGCTCGACCGCCGCTGTATCAAAACGAGTGGTCTGGATAAAGTCCAAGGCCTCGGGTTTTGTATTCAAAAGCCGCGCGACGGGGGGAATACTCAATAGCCACTTCAGCAAGCGGAGTGGAATGTAATGCTTGGGAGCCTTTAAGCCCAAAGGTTGTGCCGCCTGTACCAGGAGTTCTCGCAAGTTGGGAGTCTGGTCATCAAGCGCCAGCAGTTCCTGGCCCGCCATGGCAGGATCAAAAGCACAGACCGCCACCAGCTCAACCAGGTAATCCACGGTGACCAGTGGCAGCCAGTGCTCGGCGGTACCGGGCACTGCGGCCAGCTTTCCCTGCACAAGGTTGCGGATCAGCTCCACCAGCGGCTGACCGTCAAGGATATGCCCCGTGCGGCTGTGGCCACAGACCGTCGCGGGGTGGACAACGGTAATCTCCCCGCCCTTGGCGGACATGACCTCCAGGGTCGCAAAATGCGCCTCCAGCTTGCTCCCCTCGTAACCACCGACCTGTCGGTAGACGGCAGGCCAATTCGTCAGCTCCGGATAATGCGGATCAATTCCGATGCGTTGCAGATGTTCATGATTTTTCAGCATGTAGCCGCCGATCATCACCAGCCGGCTTTTTTGCTCAGCCGCCAACCGCGCCACGCGCTTTGCCCCTTCCACATTCACCGCACGAGAATGCTCCACTGAAAGCCCCCATGCGAAGTGGGCGCCCAGGTGGAATATGACCCTGGCGTGCCTTAGCACTTCCCGGTCAGCAAGACTCAGCCCGAGGTTGTCCCGTTCCAGATCGCCAGCTACGGCAAATACCCGGGTTGCGCACCCTCCCAAATTGTCGACTTGCTCCCGCAGTGCAGCTAGTCGCTCCGGGCGACGCATCAACACCCGAATGGTGTGACCTTTTGCACTCAGGTACGCCACCAGATGTTGACCGATGAAGCCGGTACCCCCCGTGACAAAGCACTCCACGCTCATTTCCCTGTTCCTTGTTTAAGGTGAGAAATCAAGCGTAAACTATCGACCCAACTCTACAGTCAAGCGGTGTTTTCATGAAAATCGGCGAACTCGAGGCCCGCAGCGGCGCCAGCCGCCATACGCTGCGTTACTACGAGCAAATCGGCCTGATCTCACCGCTGCGGCAAACTAACAACTATCGCGTTTACACAGAGCAGACTCTGCAGGATCTGGACTTTATCCAGCGTGCGCAAAGCATGGGGTTTGCCCTGGGGGAAATAGGCGAGATTCTGGATGCGCAGCGGAACAAGCTGATCGATTGTGCTGACGGCGCCAAGCTGATTGAAAAGAAGATGGCAGAAATCAAACAGAAAATCGCCAACCTCCAAGGCATTTATCGGTATCTGGATGAAGAGCGTGCAAACCTCGAAGCCAGTGCTGCCAGGCAACTTGAACTTCAGCAGCTGAACAACTCTTCCAACTGAACTTCCAGTTTCAAGCATCCACTGTCTCTACGAATTTCAGGTCAACTCAGAGCCCCCCGACTCCTACTACCCTGGACCGCGCTCAAGCCAGCAACTCGCTGATCCACCGGGTCTGCCGGGCGATGTCCTGGACTTTCTCCTCGGGTACGGCCTGCCGTGCCCGGGCGAAGTGGGCCAGGGTCTTCTGTTTCAGGCGCAGCATGCGTTGCCACTTGGCCAGGAAGGCCGGGCTGCGGGCCTGTAGCTGCAGCGGGCCGAAGTACAGTTCCTCGGCGGTGTAGCTCACCGGCCCGGCGCGCTCGGCGACGATGATTTCGTAGAAAAAGCGGTTTTCCCGCAGCACTTCCTCGCAGAGGATGCGGTAGCCATGCTCCATCAGCCATTGGCGCAGGGGTTGCTCGCCGCCGTTGGGTTGCAGGATCAGGCGTTCGTCACCATTCAGGCGCGCCTTGCCGCTGTCGAGGATGTCGCGAATGGTCTCGCCGCCCATGCCGCAAATGCTGATCGCCGTGATCCCGTCTTCCGGCTCGATCGCCGCCAGGCCGTTGGCCAGGCGCACGCTGATGGCCGAGTCCAGAGCATTTTCACGCACGCTGCGTTGGGCCGCATGGAACGGCGTCAACGCCACCTCGCCGGCCACCGCCGCGGCGATAAGGCCACGGCGCAGCAACGCCACCGGCAGGTAACCGTGATCCGAGCCGATATCGGCCAGGCGCGCACCCGCTGGCACATGCGCCGCCACGCGCTCCAGGCGCATGGACAATGTCTGTTGGTTCAACTGCCGCCCCTTTTCACCACGAACGTCCGGCGCCTGTGGCCGGATCGGGGCGCGATTCTGTCGGGCAATGCCGCGCATTTCAAATTTATGCGACCAGGGCCAGGGTTCGCGCCGTCCTGCCGGGCACCGCCCGCTAGCCGCCTCAGTCGTCGAAGCCGTAAAGGACCGCCGGGTTATCCGCCAGGATGCGCCGGCGCCAGGTGCCGTCCGTGGCCCAGTGGGACAGCAGGTCGAGCATGGCGCTGTCGCTCGGCCTCGGGTCGCGCCCCGGGTGCGGCCAGTTGCTTGCCCACAGGCAACGTTCCGGGTGGCTGTTGATCAGCGTCTGGGCCAGTACGCCGACATCCTCGTACAGCGGCGCGCCGACCCGGGAGGTTTCGTAAGGCGCGGAAAGCTTGACCCAGGTATTGCCGCCGTCCAGCAAGCGCAACAGGGTCTTGAAGGCAGCATGGCCAACGGGGACCGGCTCGAGGAACTTGCCCACATGGTCGATGCTCAGCCGGCTCGGCAACGCCAGCAGACGCTCCTGATAATCAGGCAGGTCGCGGCCGTCGAGTTGCAGATTGATCACCCAGCCGAGTTCGGCAATACGCCAGGAAATCCTTTCCAGCGCGTCCCAGGGCAGCACCCCGCCCGCCCCCGGCACCATCATGAAACGCACGCCGCGCACGCCTTGCTGATGCAGGCGGGACAGTTCGCTCCAGCGCGTTTCGGCCTTGATCACGGCGATGCCCCGCGCTGCCTGGCCGGCCTGGACCAGCGCATCCAGCAGGCAGGCATTGTCAAAGCCGTACCCCACTGGCTGGACCAGCACCGCGCGCTGCAGGCCCAGTTGCCGTTGCACCCGCGCGTAGTCGCTCCAGGTCGCGGTCGGGACCGGCGATGGCGCCGCAAAGCGCGCGGGGTCGTACACGTGCACGTGGCAGTCGGTGGCGTGGCTGGGCAAGGTCATAGTCGCGGGTACTCCTGATTAGTGGGATTGCAGCCGGAATACATCCCGGGCGCGGTCTGCGCGCGCCAGGTTCACCGCCCCCTGCGGAACTCGTCCTGCGAGCAGGGCCTGGACCTGGCGCACGGTGTCCATGGCCTGATGCTCGCTGGCTTCGGGTGTCAGCCCACCGATGTGCGGGCTGGCAATGACCTTGGGATGGGCGGCCAGCAGCGGCCCGGGCATCTGGTCTGGCGCGCGCCCGACATCCAGCGCACAGCCGCCGATCAGCCCCTGCTCCAGCGCCTCGAGCAGGGCATCGTCGTCCACCAGTTCCCCGCGCGAGGCGTTGATGAAGAACGCGCCGGGGCGCATCGCGCGAAAGGCCTCGCGCCCGAACAGGTTGTAGGTCCGCTCGACCGCCGGCGCGAGGCAGACCACGTAGTCGGCGCCGCCGACGGCCTGCTCGAACGACACCTGTTCGATGCCGGGCTCATCGACCCGGGCATTCGGGTCATTGACCCACACGCGCATCTGCAGCAGCCGAGCAATGTCGGCCAGGCATTTGCCAATGAAGCCGTAACCGATGATCCCCAGCGTCGCCCCGCGCAACTCCCGCCCCATGAGCACCTGCGGCGCCCTGCCCTGCCAGTAGTCGGCGGCCGCGCGGCTGATGCCCCGCGCCAGGTCGATCATCACGCCGATCACCCATTCGCTCACCGAGCGGTCGAACCCCGGCGTCGCATGGGTGACCAGCACACCGTGACGGCTGGCGGCTTCAACATCGATGTTGCGGATGTCCACCGCCACCCGGCAGATCGCCGCAAGCTGTGGCAGGCGTTCGAACAGTTCGGCGGGCGCGGCCGCCTCGCGGCTGGCGACAATGATCGAGCAGCCCTGTGCCCGATCGACCAGTTGCTCCAGCGACAGCGGATCGGGCGAGTCGTTGAGCCGGACATTGCCCAGGGCCTGAAGCTGCCTGAGCGGCTGCTCGGCGTAGTAATTGGCGCGCACGCCGGGGGCATGGGTCAGGAAGATCTCAGTCATGGTCACGCTCGCTTGTCGGCGCCGGGCCGGGCCACCGAATGTCGGGAAATCAGCATTGGCTGGAACACCAGATTGACGGCGGGCAGCTGTGGGTCGCGGGAACGCTCGACCGCGCGCTGGACCATGATGTCGGCCATCTCGGTCAGCGGCATGGCCACCGACGTCAGGCTGGGGTTGCTGAACGCGGCAATGGACAGGCCGTCCATGCCGACCACCGAGATGTCCTCGGGCACCCGCAGCCCCGCCTGGATGAGCCCGGACATCAGGCCCATGGCGAGCATGTCGTTGACGGTGACGACACCGGTCGGCCTGGGCGTCATCGCCGCCAGATCGGCCGCCATGGCGAATCCCAGGTCGGCAAGCTCCGAATCGCCGAACGTCTCGAGCACCGGGCCTTCGATGACGGTGGCGCTGACCTGCGCGCCCTCCTGCGCGGCGCGCTCGCGAAAGCCCTCGATCTTCGCCGTACGGCTGATGGTCTTGCCGCTGGGCACCAGAAACGCCAGGCGCCGATGACCGTGTTCGATCAAGTGCGCGGCGGCGATATAGCCCGCCTGGAAGTTATCCGGCGACACATGGTCCACCCGCGAGTCGCCGTCCTCGGTGGTTTGCCGGTCGTAACTGACGACCGTCAGCCCACGCTGTACCGCGGCCTCCAGGTGACGCTCGTCGTCCTGGGACGAGACCACGATCACCGAACGCACGCCGAACGACAGCAGGTCATCGAACATCCCGGCCTCCTGCTGCTTGTCGCGATGGGTGTTGCCCAGCAGCAGCCGGTAGGAAAACTGCGCCCGGGCGGCGGCCTCGATCTTCAGGGCGATCTGCCCGTACATCGGGTTGGCGGTGGACGGAACCAGCAGGCCGAGCATCGGCGTATGGCCAGTCTTGAGCTGCCGCGCCACCCGGTTGGGCTGGTAGCCGAGCTTGAGAATCGCCGCTTCGACGCGAGCGAAGGTGTCGGCGCTGAGCTTGTCGGTGCGCTGGTTGAGCACATTGGACACAGAGCTGACCGAAACCCCCGCCAGAGCGGCCACATCGTGAATCGTTGTCATGTTTTGCATTAACCCATATTGAAAGTGCGCGGCAGCCACAGGGAAATCGATGGCACCAGGACAATCAGAATCAGCATCGCCGCCAGCAGGCAGAGGTATTTGACCATCCGCCGGGAAACCTCCTCGACCCGCGTGCCGGTCATCGCGCAGGTGGCGAACAGCCCCAGGCCGAACGGCGGCGAGAACAACCCCAGGCCCATGGCGATCACCGCGACAGTGCCGAAGTGAAAAGGACTGACGCCCACCTGCACCGCGATCGGCACCAGCAGCGGGCCGAAGATGATCAGCGCCGGCGCGCCTTCGAGCACCGCGCCGAACACCACCATGATGATCACCGAGGTGATCATAAACGCCACGGGGCCATAGTCATGCGCCAAGGCCAGCATGAAGTCGGAAATGATCGACGGAATCTGCAGGATCGTCAGGGCGAACGCCAGGCTGGAGGCGGCGGCGATGATGAACAGGATACCCGCGGCCATCGAGGCCGAGCGCACGAACAGCCTGGCGATGCCTTTGAACGTCAGCTCGCGGAAAGTCAGCCCGCCCACCAGTAGCGCGTAGACCACCGCGAACGCCGACACCTCGGTGGAGGTGGCCACGCCGGAGGTCACGCCCTTGCCGATCATCGTCACCATGATCAGCGCCACCAGCGCACCCCCCAGCAGACGCACGACCGGCCGGCGCGAGGGGAAGGCCAGGGCGGGGTCGACCTTGCGTCCGAAGATCACCGCCAGGGTCGCCAGGCCCAGGGCGAGCATCGCCGCCGGCACGATGCCGGCGAGGAACAGGCCGCCGATCGAAATGTTCGCGACGAAGCCCATGATGATCATGTTGATGCACGGCGGGATGGTTTCCGCCATCACCCCGGAGGCCGCCAGGACCGCCGCGGTCTCCGCCGGGTCCTGTCGGGTGCGGCGCACGGCGGGCACGACGATCCCGCCTACCGCGGCGATATCCGCCAGCTTCGAACCCGACACGCCGGAGAAAAATGCCGTGGCCAGGATAGCGATCAGGTTCATCGAGCCCCGTACCCGGCCGAAGAGCCGCACCAGCAGTTCGATCAGGCGCGAGGACATGCCGTTGGCTTCCATCAGCAGCCCCGCCAGCACGAAAAACGGAATCGCCAGCAACACGAAGTGATCCATCCCGGCCATGACCTGCTGCGAGTAGATCACCATCGGCAGCGACGGATCGCCGATGAAGTACAGCAAGGCGCACAGGGCCAGGACGAAGGCAATCGGTACCCCCGCCAGCAGGCCGCCGAAGAAGCCGCCGACCAGCAGCCCCCAGGGTTGCAGGGCGTAAGCCTCGACCAGGGTGTTCCAGGCATACACCGAGCCGCCGACCAGCAGGCAGCCGAGCAAGGTCAGCCAGGTGACGGCAGTGGCGCCGTTGACGGCATTGGCAATGCCCACCGCCGTCATCAGCAGCGCGCCGACGAAGACCGGCAGCACATTCAGCCACTGCGGCAAGCCCATCGGAGTCACGACGTTGACCGAGTCTTCCAGCAACAGCCAGGACGAGAACACCAGCCCCGCCGCCGTGCCCGCGACCAACCAGCCCCCGGTCTGCTGCGCGGCCTGCTGCCAGCCGGCGGGCAACAGCGCGCGGAAGAAGTCCACCTGTACATGTTGCTTGCGGGCCAGCACCGTAGCGCCGCCGAGAAACACCAGCATGACCATCAGGCCACGGGCAACTTCCTCGGCCCAGTCCACCGGGTGATGCACGAAGTAGCGCAGGATCACCGAGACGAACACCACCGCCACGTCCAATGCCAGCACCACCGCGCACAGGCGTTCGACCCACCGACACAGCAGCGCCAGCAGGCTGCCACTGCCCGGTGTTGTGGCAAAGCCCCAGTCGTCGGCCATGGCGGCCGCTGCGTGGGTGTGCCCGGGATGTTCCTCTACCACTTGATCCGCGACAGCGAGAGCGTCGGATGAACTCATGGTGTCTGTCTCCTCTTGTTATGGGGGCTGGCCTGGATCACGCCCTGGCCGCGTCGATAAGCCCCAGCACCGAAGCCATGGATGGCGTGGTCCGGGTGAATGGCAGCCAGAGCTTGTCGCGCATGAGGGTACGGACGCTGGCACGCTCGGCGTCATCCATGGGGAAGAAGGTCATGCCGCCCTTGCCCAGCGCGGCGATGGCTTCGGCGCCTTTGATCGCGGCCGCCCGGCGCTGGGACACGCTGGCCTCCCGGGCAGCCGCCATGAACACCGGTTGCAGGTCGGCGGGAATCTTCGCCAGCCCGCGCTTGCCGATCACGGCAATGCAAGGGCTGAACAAATGGTCGGTCTGCCAGCAGTGGCTCACCACTTCGGCGAGCTTGTTGGCCAGTACGCTGGCGGCATCGTGTTCGAAGCCTTCCACCACCCCCGTCTGGATGGCGGTGTAGACCTCATTGAAGGCAATGGGGGTCGGGATCGCGCCCAGCAGCTTGAAGGTTTCGATGAACGCCTGGGTCGGCAGGACCCGCAGCTTGGTATTCCTGATGCTCTCGAGATCCTTGATCGGCGGCTTGGTATAGACGCTGCGCGCGCTGAAATGCGCCCCCCAGCCCACGACCGAGCAACCGGTGCGCTCGCGCAGCAGCCCGTTGTAGATCTCGCCGACGCCGCCATCCACGGAGCGGGCGACATGCTCGTAGCTGTCGAACAGGAACCCCAGGTCCAGCAGCGCCAGTTCCGGCAGGGCCGTGGCCCAGATCGAACTCCCGGAGACCATCAGGTCGATCGACCCCAGGCGCACCTGTTGCACCACATCGGCCTCTTTGCCGAGTTGGCCGTTGGGGAAAAAATCGATACGGATGCGGTCGCCCACGGACTGTTTCAGGTTCTCGGCCAGGCGTTGGTAGAACAGGTAGTGCGCCGAGTTCTCGTCCGCCGTCATGGTCGAGGACAAGCGCAATACCGAAGGGGCGGCACGGGCGATGGAAGGCAGGGCCAGTGCGCCGGCACTGAGGGCGGCACACTGCACGAAGCGACGTCGGGTCAGAGGCATGAGGCTGTTCTCTTTTGTTGTTGTTTTGCGACATTTTCACGAGCTTAGTAAAACGTTTTACTAAATCGTTTTACAAACTACCTCCAATGACCCGGATCTGGCAATGGAAATTTGCCCACGCAGCAGACATTGCCTCCGAGCAAAGCGTCCGACGGGGCCACGGCGCGCCCGAAAACCGTCGCCGGTCCGACACACGAACGGCTTCGTGCCCTGCCACGGCTATCCGCGAGGACTCGCGGGCTACGTCATGTATCGCACTGTATCTACCGCCCTCCCCGGTACACGCGCTTGCATCCGCCCCGGGATCCGGACACAGGCCAGATACGTCGCGGCCGTCAAATGCAACCCAGGTTGAAGGGGATCAGCCAGGTCCCCCGCCCCACGGCTTGCAATCCAATGGAGAGATCAGCATGAAGATGACACTGCGCAACCCCAAAATCGGCGCGTCGATCCTGGCCCTCAGCCTGTTCGGCATCCTCGGCACGGCCCAGGCGCAGACGCCCGCAGCGGCGCAACCCGACGCGGGCAGCGGCACCACTTATGCCGCCCCTTCGCCGTTCGGCCCGCTGAAGCATGTCAACGCCGGGCTGCTGGACGTGGCCTACGCCGAAACCGGCCCCGCCGACGGCCCGGTGGTGATTCTGCTGCACGGCTGGCCGTACGACATTCACAGCTATGACGAGGTCGCGCCCTTGCTGGCGGCCAAGGGTTATCGGGTACTGATGCCCTATGCCCGCGGCTACGGCGATACCCGTTTCCTGTCGGCGAAAACCCTGCGCAATGGCCAGCCGGCCGCGCTGGCCAGCGACGTCATCGATTTCATGGATGCACTGAAGATCAAGCAAGCGGTGCTCGGCGGTTATGACTGGGGCGCGCGTTCGGCGGACATCGTCTCGGCGCTGTGGCCGGAGCGGGTCAAGGCGCTGGTGTCGGTCAGCGGCTACCTGATCGGCAACCAGGCGGCCGGCCAGAACCCGCTGCCGCCCAAGGCCGAGTTGCAGTGGTGGTACCAGTTCTATTTCGCCACCGAGCGCGGTCGCGCCGGCTACGAGAAAAACACCCACGACTTCGCCAAGCTGATCTGGCAACTGGCCTCGCCGCAATGGAAGTTCGACGACGCCACCTTCGAGCGCAGCGCCAAGGCCCTGGACAACCCCGACCATGTCGACATCACGGTGTTCAACTACCGCTGGCGCCTGGGGCTGGTTCAAGGCGAAAGCCGCTACGCCGCGCTGGAGCAGAAACTGGCCACGGCACCGGCCATCGGCGTACCGACCATCACCCTGGAAGGCGATGCCAACGGCGCGCCGCACCCGAACCCCGCGGACTACGCCAAGCGTTTCACCGGCAAATACCAGTTCCGCCTGATCAGCGGCGGCATCGGCCACAACCTGCCGCAGGAAGACCCGCGGGCGTTCGCCCAGGCGGTGATCGATGCGGATCGTCTTTGAGGCTGGCCTGACCGTCCTCAGCGTCAGGGCATGCCCTGGAAAAACCAACCCGGCGACAGGAGGGCCGTGGGTCCTCCTGTCGCCGGCGAGGGGTCAAACCGTGACGATCATGCAGCCGATCGCGCCGGACTCATGGTAGATGGCATGGCCGTTGTTCTGCACAGTGAACCCGCGCAACGAGTGTTTGGCCACGTCGCTGTAGGCCAGGGAAACCACCCAGCGGGCATCGACCGGCTCGGTGTATTTGGCAATCTTCTCGATGTCCTTGCGGGTTTCCGCCAACAGCTTGTTGCCGGCATTGGTAGCGCTTTCGACTTTCACTTCGATGGCATAACTCTCGACGTTGTGCCGGGCCAGCACGTCGAGGTGCAAGGCCTGGTTCGGCGGTGGGTAAGGCACTTCGCGAGCGACCCCCAGGTGGGCTGCGCGCAGCAGCATCAGAAACTCGACCTGGAACCAGACTTCCCAGGCCGCGCCGGTACTGATGGCGGCCTCGATGCGCGAGTGGTCGCTGAGGATGAGATGGCTGAGTTCGGTGTTGTTCATCGGGCGTTCCCTCTGTTGGATGGTAGAGAGAGGAACGAATCGACGGCGCTGCTGTGAATAATGAGCGCGAGGCCGGCATGCCTGCACATGCCGGCCTCGCGGTTTTACTTCCTGATGGAAACGATAGTGGCCGCGCCGCCTTCCAGGTGGAATACGAAGGTCACCCGGTCGCCGATCGCCAGCCCTTGCAGCTGCTGCGCGGTCGCGGCAAAGGCCATGGTCATCGGCGGCCATTGCACGGCGGGGACGGCGCCGTGGGCGATGGTCACCCGCTGCTTCGCGGTATCGATGGCCTTGATCGTGCCCTCGGCAGTGGCCTGTCGAGCCTGCCGGGCTTCCTGCTTCATCGGCATGCCGTCCATTTTCATGCCGGGCATGTCCTGCGCGTAGGCAGCGAGGGACAGCGTGGCCAGGGTGCCAGCGAATGCGATCTGGATCAGTTTCATAGGTTTTTTCCTTGAGTGTGGGAGACAACAGGAAGGTGCCGGCGGCGCATCAGGCGATAGGCCGCCGGGATGACGAACAGCGACAGCAAGGGCGCGGTGAGCATGCCGCCGACCATGGGCGCGGCGATGCGGCTCATCACTTCGCTGCCGGTGCCGCTGTCCAGCAGGATCGGCAACAGGCCGGCGATGATCACCGCCACGGTCATGGCCTTGGGGCGTACACGCTGCACCGCGCCTTCGCGAATCGCCGCGAGCAGCCCGCGCTCGCTGCCCTCGCCGGACTCCTGGCGTTCGGCCCAGGCGTTCTTCAGGTACAGCAGCATGATCACGCCGAACTCGGCGGACACCCCGGCCAGGGCGATAAAACCGACGCCGGTGGCCACCGACAGGTTGAACCCCAGCCAGTAGAGAAACCACGCCCCGCCCGTGAGGGCGAACGGCAGCGTGGCCATGATCAGCAAGGCCTCGTCGAAGCGGGCGAAGGTCAGGTACAGCAGCACGAAGATGATCAGCAAGGTGGCCGGCACCAGCCACGTGAGCCGGGCATTGGCCCGTTCGAGAAACTCGAACTGCCCGGAATAGCCCAGGCTCATGCCCGGCTGCAAGCGCACCTGCTCGCTGACCGCCCGGCGCAGGTCGGCGACCACCGAGGCGAGATCCCGCCCCCGCACATCGACATACACCCAGCCCGAAGGCCGTGCGTTTTCGCTCTTGAGCATTGGCGGACCATCGCTGACCCTGACCCTGGCCACGGTGCCGAGGGTGATCTGGCTGCCCAGCGGGGTGTAGATCGGCAACTGCTCCAGGGCCCCCAGCGAGTCCCGCCAGTCACGGGGGTACCGCAGGCTGATCGGGAAGCGGGCCAGCCCTTCGACGGTCTCGCCGATGTTTTCCCCGCCGATGGCGCCGCTGACGATCGACTGCACATCGGCGATGTTCAGGCCGTAGCGCGCGGCCGCCTGGCGGTCGATATCCACGTCGATGTAACGCCCCCCCGTCAGGCGTTCGGCCAGCGCCGAACTGACCCCGGGCACGCCCCTGGCCACCCGCTCGACGGCCTGGGTCACGGCATCGATCTGCCGCAGGTCGCTGCCGGCCACCTTGACCCCGATCGGGCTCTTGATGCCGGTGGCGAGCATGTCCACGCGGTTGCGAATCGGCGGAATCCAGATATTGGTCAGCCCCGGCACCCGCACCACCCGGTCCAGCTCGGCCACCAGTTTTTCCGCGGTCATGCCGGGGCGCCACTGCTCATGGGGCTTGAACCGGATGATGGTTTCGAACATCTCCAGGGGCGCCGGATCGGTGGCGGTTTCCGCGCGGCCAGCCTTGCCGAACACATGTTCGACCTCGGGCACGCTCTTGATCAGCCGGTCGGTCTGTTGCAGCAGCTGCGCCGCCTTCTGCGCCGACAGCCCCGGCAGCGCCGAAGGCATGTACAGCAGGTCGCCCTCGTCCAGCGGCGGCAGGAACTCGCCGCCCAGGCGCGAGAGCGGCCATAGCGCGCTGAGGAACACCAGCAAGGCCACCAGCAAGGTCGCCCGGGGCCTTTGCAATACCGCGTCCAGGGCCGGTTGATAGAGGCGGATCAACCCACGGTTCAGCGGGTTCTGCTGCTCGTTGGGAATCCGCCCGCGAATCCAGTAGCCCATCAACACCGGCACCAGGGTTACCGACAGCCCCGCCGCCGCGGCCATGGCATAGGTCTTGGTGAACGCCAGCGGACCAAACAGCCGTCCTTCCTGGGCCTCCAGGGTGAACACCGGGATGAACGACAGGGTGATGATCAACAGGCAGAAGAACAGCGCCGGCCCGACCTCGGTCGCCGCCGCGGTGATCACCTGCCAGCGCTGCTCGCCCTGCAGGGTGTGCCCGGGATGGGCCTGGTGCCAGGCCTCGAGTTTCTTGTGGGCGTTCTCGATCATCACCACCGCCGCGTCGACCATGGCCCCCACCGCGATGGCAATGCCGCCCAGGGACATGATGTTGGCGTTGAGCCCCTGCTGGCGCATCACCACAAAGGCGATCAACACGCCGATCGGCAAGGAGATGATCGCCACCAGGGAGGAACGCAGGTGCCAGAGGAAGATCCCGCACACCAGGGCGACGACGATGAACTCCTCCAGCAGCTTGTGGCCGAGGTTGCTCACCGCGCGGTCGATCAGTTGGCTGCGGTCGTAGGTGGTGACGATTTCCACCCCCGCCGGCAGGCTGCGCTTGAGCTCTTCGAGGCGGGTCTTCACCGCGGCGATGGTTTCCCGGGCGTTCTTGCCGCTGCGCAGAATCACCACGCCGCCCACGGCCTCGCCCTCGCCGTCGAGTTCGCCGATGCCACGGCGCATTTCCGGGCCGAGCTGGACAGTCGCGACCTCGCCCAGGGTCACCGGCACCCCGCCCGCCCCGAGCTTGAGCGGGATCGCGCGAAAGTCAGCGAGACTCTTCAGGTAGCCGGAAGCCCGCACCATGAACTCCGTCTCCGCCATCTCCAGCACCGCGCCACCGGTTTCCTGGTTGGCCTTGCCGATCGCCGCGCCGACCTCGGCCTGGGTGATACCGAGGCTGGCCAGTTTCAGCGGGTCGAGTTGCACCTGGTACTGCTTGACCATGCCGCCCACGGTGGCGACTTCCGCGACGTTCGGCAGGGTCTTGAGCTCGAACTTGAGGAACCAGTCTTGCAGGGCGCGCAGTTGCGCCAGGTCATGCCCGCCGCTGCGGTCCACCAGGGCGTACTGGAAAATCCAGCCAACCCCGGTGGCATCCGGCCCCAACGCCGGCTTGGCGCTGGCCGGCAGGCGGCTCTGGACCTGGCTCAGGTACTCCAGCACCCGCGAGCGGGCCCAATACAGGTCGGTGCCGTCCTCGAACAGCACGTAGACAAAGCTGTCGCCGAAGAACGAATAGCCGCGCACGGTCTTGGCCCCCGGCACCGAGAGCATGGTGGTGGCCAGCGGATAGGTCACCTGGTTCTCGACGATCTGCGGTGCTTGCCCCGCATACGGCGTGCGGATGATCACCTGTACATCCGACAGGTCCGGCAGCGCGTCGACCGGCGTGCTCTGTACCGACCAGACACCCCAGGCGCTGACGAACAGGGTCGCCAGCAACACCAGAAAACGGTTGGCCACCGACCAACGAATCACGGCCGCGATCATGGCTGGCTCCCCGTTTTATCCAGGCGTTGGACCCGCAGCTCATTGCCGCTCTGGCTCAGCGCCACCCGCACCTTGTCGCCCACCTTGAGGCCCTGCATCAGGCCGGGATTGGCCAGAGCAAAGGTCATGGTCATGGCCGGCATGCCCAGGCTCTTGAAGGGACCATGGGCGAGCGTGACTTCCTGACTGTCGATGGCCAGGATCTGCCCTTCGGCTTCATGCAGGACCGCTGCGGGCTCTGCCAACGAAGCGGCGACAATGCCCTTGAGGCTGGCTTCCGAGTCCAGCAAAAACTGCCCGGAAGCCACCACCTGCTGCCCCTCCTCCAGGCCTTGCAAGATCGCCGTCTGGCCCGCGTTGTCTGGCCCTGGCTGCACCTCCACCGGGCGGTAGCGCCCCCCGTCTTCGGCGAGCATCACCAGGGCCCGGCGGCCGGTGCGAATCACCGCCTCGCTGGGCACCCACAGCAGAGGTTGCCGGGTCGAACGCTTGAGGCTGACCTGGGCGCTCATGCCCGGCCGCAGCCGACCTTGCGGGTTAGGCAACTCGACCCGCACCCGCAGCGTGCGGCTATCGGCATTGGCCTCTGGAAGGATCGCGTCGACCTTGCCCGCGAACACCTCCCCGGGAAAAGCCGGCAAACGAGCCTCGGCCACCTGCCCGCTGACCAGCGAGCCGGCCTGCGACTCCGGAACCGCCACCGCCAGCCAGACGCTGTTCAAGCCGTTGACCCGGGCCAGGGTCTCGCCGGCGGCCAGGGTCATGCCCTGGCGGACATTCAACTCTTGCAGCACACCGCCGATGGGGCTGCTCAGGGTCAGGTTCGGCTGGACCTTGCCACTGCGCTCGACCTGGGCGATCAAGGCCGTCGGCATGCCGCTGAGGCGCAATCGCTGGCGGGCGGCCGCCAGCAAGCCGGCATCGCCACTGGCCCTGAGGGCGAGAAATTCTTCCTGGGCGGCCGCCCACTCCGGCACCAGGATATCCGCCAGGGCCGCATTGGCCTTGAGCAGATCCCCCGGGGCCCGGGCATACACCCGTTCGACAAAACCCGCGGTGCGCAGCTGAACGACCGCCACCTCGCGCTCGTTGAACGCCAGCACCCCGACCGCATCGACGCTGCTGGCCAACACCCCGCGCGTGACGCTGGCCAGGCGCAGGCCGAGGTTCTGGGTCAGCCCCGGGTCGATGCGCACCGCCATGCTATCCCCCTCTCCCCCCTGACCCTCGGCGTACCGTGGGACCAACTGCATGTCCATAAAGGGCGACTTGCCCGGCTTGTCGAACTTCTGCTGCGGGTACATCGGGTCGTACCAATACAGCGCCTTGGGCTCGGCCGCAGCCTCCTGCCCGACCGCCGGCGCTTCGCCGCTGCGCGGCTGGGCCAGCCAGTAACCACCCGCGACTCCCAGGGCCAGCGAGACGCCGACCACCGAAGCGACTTTCCAGATCGGCGAATTCATTGCGCACTCTCCCCATAGGCGAAATACAGGCGCGCGTTGGTCAGGGCGCGCTGCTCCTCGACGTCGATCTGCTTGAGGCGGGCTTCGATCAGTTCGCGGCGGGCGGCGACCACCGCCGCCAGGTCGCCCTTGCCGGCGCGATAGCTGGCCAGGCTCAGGTCGACCTTTTCCCGGGCCAGCGGCACCAGGCTTTGCTGGTTGCGGCGCACCGCGCGATCCAGGCGCTCATAGTCGGCCAACTGCGCTTCCAACTGCTGGGCATGCTCCCGGGACAGGGCTTCGCGTTCGGCCTCCAGCTGGCTCAGCTCGGCCTGCCGGGCGGCGATCCTGGGGTTCTGGCGCGAGCCGGGAAACAACGGCAGGTCCCAGGAAAACTGCACGCTGACCATATCGCCGAACTCCCGGCCACGGCGCTGGTAGTCCAGCTCCCAGCTCCAGTCCGACTGCTTGTCGGCCTCGGCCTCATGCACCCTGGCTTGCGCCTCGCGGGTCATGGGCGCGAACGCCGCCAGTTCGGGGTGGTGTTGCAGCTTGTGCACGTAGCCTGCGCTGTCCACCGGCCACTCGGGCAGACGTCCCACGGGCCGGTCGTTGGCGGCAGCGCCGATCCAGCGCTTGAGCGCGGCCCGGGCCTGGGCCCGCTGGCTGATCAGTTCGTCCTCGCGCTCGGCCAGTTGCGCGGCTTCCTGGCGGGGCGTCACCGCATCCGCCGGTAACCCGCGGCCACCGGCGATCTGTGCGCGCACGGTGGCGCCCAGCAGGCGGTTTTCCTCGTAGAAGTCCTGGAGCAGCGCCGCCTTGCGCTCCACCGAATAGCTGCCGATCCAGGCCAGGGCCGTGGCCTGGCGCACGTTCAGCAGCTCCACCCGACGCTCGGCGGCGGCCCGCTCGACCGCTCCGGCGGCGACTTCGACGCGGGCCTTGCGCTTGTCGCTGTTGGGCATTTCCTGGCGGATCCCGACCATCTGCATGGTCATGAAATCCTGGTCGAGGCGCCAGCGATCCGGGCCGCCAATGGGGTAGTTCTGCACCCCCAGCAACAGCTTGGGGTCGGGCAGCTCGCCGGCGGGGATGGCCGCGCTGCTGGCGGCCTGGATTTTCGCGTCCTGGGCGCTCAGCGACGGCGCGTTGTTCTCGGCCAGGCGCAACGCCTCATCGAGGGTCAAGGCGCCAGCGAGGCTCGGCCACACCAGCACGCCCGCCGCCAGGCCGACCACGAGGGACCAGCCGGTGCAATAGCACTTGGGGTTCATGTTGACGATTCCTGTGATGAATCCCTGCGCGACTCTTCAGACATGCGCGCAGATATGCCATCGCCTCAATAGGCGATGGGACTCAGTGTGGTACAGGAATCAGGCCCGGGGCGGTCGCCACACCCCGGAAGGGCTTTGCGCGGGCAAAAAATAGCTGGAGAAAGACAGGACAACCGGGTGGCTCAGGGTCACGGCAGGCTTGACGATCGAGACTTGCAGCATGCCGCCGGTCTTGCATTCCTGGCCCGGCTTGCAGGGTTTGCCGTGCTCGGCCGGGCTTTTCATGTCGTTGCAGCAGTCCATGCCCATGTCGTCCATCATCGCCATGCCCTGGGTCTTCATCGGGCAAGGTTCGGTCGGCGCCTGGACGCCCGCCATCCCGCTGAGGGGAAGCGCCAGGCTGATCAGGAAGACAAGACAAAACCGCAGGTAGCGTTTCATGGGCTGGAGTCTAGAGGTGGAAAGCCGCTCTTACAATTGCGCCAATCGCATAAACAGGTCGCCGAAAAAACCCGGCTGCGCGCGATCTCAATGGAGCGGGATTAAGCCAGGATTAGCGCGTGGAAAAATCGCTACAAGGACGGCTCGAACACCCCCGCCTCTTCCAGCATCTCCACCAGTGACTCCGGCCAGACGATGGCCTCGGTGGATCGCAGATCGTGGGCCGACCACCAGCGATGATCGGCCATCACCTGGGCCTCGGACGAGGTCCAGCCCGCACGGGAGAGCGGCTGGTCTGGTGCGTGCACGACAAAATACTGCTCGACGGAAGTCACCCACTCGCCGCTGGGCAGCTGCATGGGAAACCGGCGATCGGCCACCGGTTCTCCAACCGTGCCGACCCGGATACCGGTCTCCTCGTGCAGTTCACGGACCGCCGCAAGCTGGAAGGTTTCTGCCCCTTCAAGCCCGCCACCGGGCGTGGCCCAATAGTCATCCCCCGCCAGCGCCCCCTCCTTGTGCAGGAAGCGGAACAGCAGGACCTTTCGCGAAGGGTTGATGACCAGCAACCTCGCCGATTTTCGTTCACGCATCGGTATCTCCCTGAAGTGTTTGAGCTATTCGTCAGCGCGCCTCACAGCGGCAGCGAACGGTCCTGAATCACCCGTTTCATCACCAGCGTCAGGCGTTGGGCGTTGGGCGTTGGGCAGTCTGGACAGGCGGCCATCATAAATGCTGGAAGGCCGGCAGGTCGCGGATGATCACGTGCAGCATGACCAACGAAGACGGCATCACCGTGCTGGAAGGCCAGACCCGCGGCCTGGTGCCTGGGGTGAAGGAACAGGAAGTCCTGGTCCGCATGCTGGCCGAGGGCGATCCGACCAATGGGGCGGCGGGCGCGGGGAATGACCAGCCTTGAGTGAACCGCTCCTCGGGCCCGCCCCTATCGATGTTCGGCCCGGACTTACTCTTGCCAGACAATATCGACCGAGATCTCCCGCGCCGGAACCGTTCCTCGGTTCTCGAGCCAGTGCGTGGTGTCCCTGTCCTCGGGCCAGCCCAGCCCCGGGCCATAGTCCGTGTCGAGGCCATTGCGATGGTCTGTGATGGTTCCCTCCAGTATGTAGACGACGCCTGGCCGGTCTTTATGGTTGTGAATCGGCCCGAATACACCTCCAGGCTCGATGGTCACCAGACGCATTCTGAGTTGGCGCCCGGCCATCCCCTCGATCTCGGGACCCAGGTCAATGGTTGCCAGTACCTGCACTGCAACACCTTTGGTTTCCGGTGCCACCTGTTCATTGCTCATGGCGCTCTCCTCTCTGTACCTACAGAGCCTCACTAGCAGTAGACACCCCTGAAAGGCGAGAGCTGCCGACAGGCGACAAAGGGTCGAAGTCGGTTTTTCATGGCCGGCAGGAATCGGCCGGAACGAACAGCCAATGCGGACAAGGAGGGATCGATATCCTGCGCTCGGCTTCAGGAACCACACATTTCATTCCTGGTGCGGTCGCCCCCGCCATCCGCCTTTAACTGGCGCCGCAAAACCTGCACAATCGCCGGCTTTTTTGCGACAGGAAGTTCCCATGCAACGGATTGTAATTCTGGGTAATGCCGGGAGCGGCAAGTCCACCCTCGCCCGCGCCCTCGGCAAGCGCCGGAACCTGCCCGTGGTCCACCTGGACACACTGTTCTGGGAGCCCGGCTGGGTCGAACCCGACGCCGAGCAGTTCCGCGAACGGGTCCGCGCAGCGGTCGCACCGGCTGCCTGGGTGTGTGAAGGCAACTATGCCCGGCGCACCTTCGACCTTCGCCTGCCCCGTGCCGACCTGATCATCTGGCTCGATACCCCGCGGCTCACCTGTTTCACCCGGGTGATCATCCGCAGCCTGATGAACCGCCCCCGGCCTGACCTTGCCGCAGGCTGCACGGAAAAGCTCGACCGGGCATTCCTGACCTTCCTGAACTTCGTGTGGAATTTCGACCGTGGCTACCGCCCGGGTATCGAGGCGGTGCGCCTGGCCATAGGCCCGCTGGTTCCTACCCTGCACTTGCGCGGTGCCCGGCAGATTGCCGCGTTTCTCGATAGCTTGCCGGCGACGCCCGAAGCCTGCCTTGAATGAATGGCGGGTCGCCATCCCGGCACAACCTCCGCCTTGGGCTGTGGATTCAACCGATCCGCCAGATTGCACGGGTGTTGAAACTGCTCCAGTTTTTTTGTTGAACTGCGGCAGCTCCCGCACCACGAGTCTACAAACTGTCTTCTTTGTCGATGGATGACTGAAGAAACTCGGCTATCAGCGCTGCAACCTGCTGTTGAATCACCTCACGCGGGCGAGCGCTGTCACCATCCCGGCAAATGATGCCATCGCCTGGTACGTCTTCTTCGAGCATGACCTCCGCGCCAGGTTTGCATACCGACAAGAAGCTGAAATGGCTTGCGTCGCTGATTTCGACGTAGCGGCTTGACGCCGAAGGCAGGCGTTTGGCCAGGTTGGCAGACTCCAACTCAGCGGGAAGGTCGTGCGACGGCGCGCCGGCAGCGATCACCAGCGCTGGTACCGGCAGCGCGGCCAGGCTTTCATCAGTCAGGCCACGCGAAAAGCCCAAGTCCAATGCAACCACGGCAGTGACGCGTTTATCGCGCAAATCGGCGGTCAACGCGGCCTTTGATTCCGAGGTGCTTACGGGTTTTATCTTTCCATAGTTGGTGCAACTTGATAACTGCGGGTGGGCTTTGCACTCCTGGGCGAAGCGGTCTGGATCGAAACGAGCACCGGCGATCTCCAGGGCGGTCCAACCGCCGAGTGAATGGCCCACTACTGCAATTCGGCCATTGGCGACCGAGCCGAACTTTTCAGGTTGAGTCGTGACCCTGTCAATGACTCGGCGCAAATCGACGGGCCGCTGCCATAACTGCGCCGCGGCTTGAGGGCTAAGGTCATGAGTGGTGGTGCCAGGGTGATTGAGTGCGGCGACGATGTAACCCCTGTGAGCCAGGGCACTGGCAAGCCAGATCTGGTTGCTCCAGTTACCTCTGTACCCGTGGGAGAGCACCAACAATGGATGCTTGCCAGCAGCGGGCGGCGCGTCACGGACGGCAGGAGCCCCGACGAACACCACATCATCGCCAATCATCTGCGTGGCTGCGGTAGTTGCGCTGGGGTACCAGACGACCATCTCCAGTGCGCGCCCATTGTGCGAGTCCGCCAGTATGGAAGTTTGGAAGCCGACAGGGTTCTCGTCAGCGAGTGCGGTAGTAGCCAGCCAGGTCAACAACAGGGCGCCGAAAGCTATTTTCAATGTCATTTCTTCCTTGAATGAGACAAGTACACAGCAGCCTGAACCCGCCATCAGGCGCATCCACCTTCGTATGGAGTCGAAGCTCATGGGGCTGCATATAAGCCCGGGCATTAAAGCCCACATTCGAACCGCCGTGCGCAGTTTTCATCGTTAACGCTGTTCGCGGTCTGTTAGTGAGAAGGTTGAACGTCCGCTTTTGGTTGTGGGTTCAACCGTTCGACATCCTCAACACCGACTGCTTAAATGGGCGCCCTTTCGTTTCAAGGGGCGCCCTTAAATGACTGACACCTTCCAGGGCAGCTGCCTGTGCGGCGCCGTCAAATACCAGCTTTCGTCCCGCCCCAAGGCGCTTTCCCACTGCCATTGCAGCCAGTGCCGGAAGAGCCATGGGGCGGCGTTCGCCAGTTATGGCAGTGTGTTGCGCAGTGATCTGCACATCGTTCAGGGGGCCGAGAGCCTCCAGTCCTATCGATCCTCCGAGTCGGTACTGCGCCAGTTTTGCGGCCAATGCGGTTCGTCGCTGTTCTGGTCCAGGGACCAGGGCGAACACGCCGACTGGATCTCGATCGCCCTGGGCACCCTGGATACGCCCTTCACCGCCGATAAACAGAAACACATTCAGGTGGTGTTCAAGGCTTCGTGGTACGAAATCCAGGATCATTGGCCGCAACACCCATGAGGGCAATCAGGCAAAAACGGATGGCAACCGACGTAAGGCAGGGCCAAACGCACCCACTCCGCCAGACGGCTCCAAGGCCAGGCGCGATACCCTCTAAGCTGAATACAGCAACACTGCAAACACGTTCTTACCGTCTTGATACAGGGGAACTGGAATGACCAGAACAGCAGTACGCAACTACTCGTCATGGATCCTGTTTTCCCTGCTCGCCATCAACCTGGCGCTGATAGCGGGATGTTCAAGCAAAGCCGCCAAGTATCGTTATTCGACCGCCAGCATCGGCTCAAACTGTTACGCCAAAGCGCTCCCCACTTCCGGCGAAGGCGGCCTGGCCTGGGGTTCCACCCTGGGTGTGGCGCGCCAGAAATCCCTGAATAACTGCATCCGTTATGCCGGCCGCTCCGGCGGTACGCCCAGCACCTGCAAAGTGGTGTTGGCGGAGTGCAAGAAATAGCAGTGCGCAGGAAATAACAGGGAGGTAGCGAAGCGGGCCGTTCGGTTCTCAAGGCATCAGTTCATCCGGATGCCCTGCCCTCATCAGGTCGACAACACGGAGGTTGGTATGGGCAACGCGGTAAACAAGCGAGTCGTGGTCATTGGCGCCGGCATAGTGGGCGCGTCCCTGGCGTATCACCTGGCAGGCAAAGGCGCGCAGGTCATCCTGGTGGAGGCTGAAGACGTAGCGTCTGGAGTGACGGGACACTCATTCGCCTGGATCAACACCTCCCACAGCGGGCCCGATCCCATCGCGTCATTGCGCGGTGCGGCCATCCAGGAGTACCGCCGGCTCGAAACCGAGCTGCCTGGCCTTAAGGTGCGCTGGAGCGGCGCCCTGTCCTACGGCGTAAGCCCAAGTGAAGAGCCGCAAGCCTCAGGTAACCCGCCTTCGGCCACCCGGGTGTCGCGCTCACAGATCCTCGACCTCGAGCCCAACCTCAAGCATCCCCCGCAGCAAGCCTGGTATGCCGCCGAAGAAGGCGCGCTGGACGCCGTGCAAGCCACCCATGCGTTGCTTGCCGGTGCCCAGGCTCATGGCGCCCAGCTGCTCACCCAGACTCGGGTGCTCGGCTTTACCACCCAGGGTACACAGGTGACGGGCGTCGAAACCACAGGGGGGAGCCTCGAGGCCGAGATTGTCGTGCTGGCCGCCGGGACGGGCATCACCCAGCTGACCGAGCGGCTGAACCTGCCCCTTCCAATAGCGGCCTCTCCAGCCATATTTATCCGCTACGCCTCACAACCCGATCTCGTGCACACCCTTATCTCCAACCCGGAAATGGAAGTGCGGCAAGGCACGGACGGCAGGCTACTGGCGGCGGAAGATTACCTGGACGACGCGCTGGAAAACCAGCCAGCCGCGATAGCGCTACGAACCGCCCAGGCCATCCGGAACCAACTCCACGGCGTTACTTCCATCGAGCTGGAGTCGGCCTGTGTCGGCCTCAGGCCCATGCCGGTCGATGGCACGCCCATCATCGGTTATCTACCCGATATCGGCGGCGTGTATGTGTGTGCGATGCACCCTGGCGTCACGCTGGCGGCGATAGTCGGCCGCCTGGCCAGCGAGGAGATTATCGACGGCACGGCATCCCCTGCCCTTGCCCCCTGCCGTCCCGGGCGCTTCTTCCAGGCGTAGGGAATACGTGCCTGGGGCCAGCATGGTGACAACCTCTCCAACAAAACCTGTTCGCCCCGCTCACTGGACTCGCTAAAGCTACGCTTGATCACTGACCGGTTATTGCCCCAGGCCGCTCCACAGGACGCATTGCTGATAAGGAAATCGAGAAAACCATGACTGACCGCGAGCAACTCCATCGACAGGGTTACGTGCTGCTGCGCCGAGCGATCCCGGCCGAATGGCTGGATGACCTGCGTGCCACGTTCGATGCGGGCGTGCTGCCATCGAACCAATGGCCCGTGCCCCGTGGCATGGACTGGCGCCATTCGCTGCTGGACTCCGATTCGAAGGTCCAGGCGGTGTGTCGCCTGCCGCAGGTGCTGGCGGTGGTGGGCGAGTTGATCGGGGAACGCTTTTTCCTCTCCCAGGTGGAAGGGCGCGAGCCCCTGGCCGGTGGCGGCCATCAGCAGCTGCACCGCGACCTGTCAGCCCAACGGCCAGGCGACATAGCCAACGCCCTGGCTTTTTTCGACGACTACGGCCCCGAGAACGGCGCCACCCGTATCGTCCCCGGCAGCCATCGCTCCGATCCGGCAGCGCCGCCATTCGACCTCACCGATGAGTCGCGGTCCGTGCAGCTTTCAGGCGCCGCCGGCGACATCCTGGTGTTCGATGTCGATCTGCTGCATGCCGGCAGCCTGAACGCGAGCGGCGCACGCCGGCGCTCGCTCCTGATCAGCTATTTTTCCGAGTCTCTGTACCCATCGCACCTGAAAACCCTGGGCCTGCGAAATATCCGCATGGACACGAGCGAGCGCTTCGATCCGTTGGATAGGGCTGATACCAGAAACGCATAGGCAGGCTAATTGCCCCGCCCACCGCCAAACGACCAGTCCTCTGCCTCGGTGGTGGTAATCACCACCATCACATCCTCGGCATCGATGCCCGGCGCCCGGCCCAGCCGCTCGACCAGGTCGCGATAGAAACGCCGTTTGGTCTCGACCGATCGAGGGCGGCCGGCGGTGATCGCGATCAGCACAAAGTCATGGCTGCGCGGGCCGCCCAGATAATCGCGGTCGAATATCAGCTCGCCCGCTTCATGTTGGTGAATGATCTGGAAGCGGTCCGCCAGCGGCACTTCGAAACGCTCGACCAGCGCCTCGTGCAGCCCCTGCGACAAGGCCTGCAGGTACTCGGCGGACTTTCCGCGGTGCAAGGAAATACGGGCAAAAGGCATAAAGGCTTACTCCTGCAAACCGAGGCTGGAACCCTGTAGATCGCTGAGCACCTTCAGCGCCGAGGCGGCCGTCGGCCAGCCGGAATAGAACGCCAGATGGGTAATGACCTCAGCCAACTCGTCGCGCCCCAGGCCGTTGTCCAGCGCCCGCTGCAGATGAAACGGCAACTGCTCCAGGCGGTACAACGCCACCAGCGCCGCCACCGTCACCAGGCTGCGCTCCCGAGCCGACAGCTGGGTGCGCTGCCAGATATCGCCGAACAGCACATCCCTGGTCAGGTCGGCGAATTTTTGCGCGTACTCAGGCTCTCGCCCCTGCCCCATCGCTGTATCCATGATGCTTCCTCGTTGAATAACCCAATGACGGGAGAAAAATATCAACTCGAAACCATCCCGAATATTGGATTTAATGGAAGCCACAATCCCGAATCAGTGGACTATTCGAATGCGCCGTCCGACCTTCGATCTCGATGTACTGCGTACCTTTGTCACCGGCGTGGAGTTCAACAGCTTTGCCAAGGCGGCGGATCGGCTCGGCCGCTCGACCTCCGCGGTGAGCACCCAGCTCAAGAAGCTCGAGGAGCAGATCGGCACCCCGGTACTGGCCAGGTCCGGTCGAGGGCTGGCCCTGACGCCCACCGGCGAGTCGCTGTTCAGCCATGCCCGCCGGCTCCTGGAACTGAACGACAGCATTTTCCAGAGCCTGCATGAACAGCAGACCGCCGGGACGGTACGCCTGGGGCTGCAGGAGGACTTTGGCGAGCACTTCCTCAGCGATATCCTCCGCCGCTTCGTCAAGACCTACCCACGGGTGAATCTCGAAGTCAGGATCGCGCGCAATGCCGAACTGCTTGCCCTGATCGACAGCGACGGCCTGAACCTGGCGCTGGCCTGGGACACGGGGCAGCCATCGCCCCATGCCACGCGCCTGGGCGAAACCCAGATGCACTGGATCGGCGCGCGCGACATGCCGCCGCTGCCGGCGGACTCACCGCTGCCGCTGATCCTGTTCGATGCCCCGTGCGTGCTGCGCAGCGCTGCCACCCAGGCTCTGGACGAGGCGCATATTCCCTGGCGGATCGCCCTGACCAGCCCCAGCGTCGCCGGCATCTGGGCGGCCGTGGCGGCCGGGCTGGGGCTGACCTTGCGCACCCGCATCGGGCTGCCGAGCCATCTCGCCCTCATGCCCGGTTTACCCGCGGTACCGACCCTGGGTTATGTGCTTCACCGCGGCGACAAGGACCTCACGCCGGCCACCCGGCAATTGGCCGAGTTGATCCAGGCCAACCTGGAAGAACAGGCGTTCGGCTTCGCCCCTATGAAGTAACCAAGGTCCGTCCCCCAGCGATATCCCCCCAAGAGATGCCGCCGCATGAGCGACTTCCCGCTCGCCAGCTCGGGTCGACGAACGTCGCCCTCTCCTTCATCGCTGACGTTCCTTCTGCCATTGGGGTGTTTCACATCACCCACAAATGGATCCATTAAAAACAAAGGCAACAGCTAGCAGTCCGATAATCGCCCATAAATCAACCTAAAGTCGCGCCTTTATCGTTGACACTCAAACACCACGGCCCCTCTAATGGATCCATTAAATAAAAACAATCACTCGCCTGGAGAGCCTTCCATGTACCCCAAGAACACTTGGTACGTTGCCTGCACCCCCGATGAAATCGCCGACAAGCCCCTGGGGCGGCAGATCTGCGGAGAGAAGATGGTGTTTTATCGTGGCCTGGAGGGCCGGGTCGCGGCGGTCGAGGACTTCTGCCCCCATCGCGGCGCGCCGCTGTCGCTGGGTTATGTGGAAAACGGCAATCTGGTGTGCGGTTATCACGGCCTGGTGATGGGCTGCGATGGCAAGACCGTGGAAATGCCCGGGCAACGGGTGCGCGGCTTCCCCTGCAACAAGACCTTTGCCGTGGTCGAGCGCTACGGCTTTATCTGGGTCTGGCCCGGCGACCAGGCGCTGGCCGACCCGGCGCTGATCCATCATCTGGAATGGGCGGTCAGCGATGAGTGGGCCTACGGTGGCGGGCTGTTCCACATCCAGTGCGACTACCGCCTGATGATCGACAACCTGATGGACCTGACCCACGAAACCTACGTCCACGCCTCCAGCATCGGCCAGAAGGAAATCGACGAGGCGCCGCCGACCACCAGGGTCGAAGGCGATGAAGTGGTCACCGCGCGGCATATGGAAAACATCATGGCCCCGCCGTTCTGGCGCATGGCCCTGCGCGGCAACGGCCTGGCCGACGACGTGCCGGTGGACCGCTGGCAGATCTGCCGCTTCACCCCGCCCAGCCATGTGCTGATCGAAGTCGGCGTGGCCCATGCCGGCCAAGGCGGCTATGACGCGCCGGCGCAGTCCAAGGCGTCGAGCATAGTGGTGGATTTCATCACCCCGGAAAGCGACACCTCGATCTGGTACTTCTGGGGCATGGCGCGCAACTTCAACCCGAAGGACGAGGCGCTGACCGCGAGCATTCGCGAAGGCCAGGGCAAGATTTTCAGCGAAGACCTGGAGATGCTCGAACGCCAGCAACAGAACCTGCTCGCCCACCCCACGCGCAACCTGCTCAAGCTGAATATCGACGCCGGCGGTGTGCAGTCGCGGCGGGTGCTGGAGCGCCTGATCGCCCAGGAACGCGCCAGCGAAGCGCAGCTGATCGCCACGGCCACGGCCTGATCCTGCGCGGCATTTCACCGGTGCCGCGCCCTGCCCTTTACCCAGCCTTTTACCCAACAAAAGAAACCGAAGTGACCGCCACGGGCGGCAGCACTCGGAGGACCGACGATGATCGATGTGGTGGTGGTATCCCGTAACGACGAAGCCCAGGACATCTGCAGCTACGAGCTGGCCAGCGCCGATGACAGCCCGCTGCCGGCCTTCAGCGCCGGCGCGCATATCGATGTGCACCTGCCCGGCGGCTTGATCCGCCAATACTCCCTGTGCAACCACCCCGAAGAACGCCATCGCTACCTGATCGGCGTGCTCAAGGACCCGACCTCACGGGGCGGCTCGCTGGCCATGCACGAGCAGATCCACCCCGGCACACGGCTGACTATCAGCGAACCGCGCAATCTGTTTCCGTTGGCCCACGAAGCCCGGCGCAGCCTGCTGTTCGCCGGCGGCATCGGCATCACCCCGATCCTGTGCATGGCCGAACGCCTGGCCCACAGCGGCGCGGATTTCGAGCTGCACTACTGCGCCCGTTCGCGGGAGCGCGCGGCCTTTGTCCAGCGTCTATGCAGCTCGTCTTTTGCCGACCGGGTGTTCCTGCATTTCGACCAGGAACCCGAGACAGCGCTGGACGCAGCCAAGGTCCTGGCCACGCCGCGCAACGATGTTCATGTCTATGTGTGTGGCCCCGGCGGCTTTATGCAGCACGTGCTGGACACGGCCAAGGCTGCGGGCTGGCAGGAGCCCTGCCTGCATCGCGAGTACTTCGCCGCCGCCCCCGTCGACACTCGCGCCGATGGCAGTTTCTCGGTCAAGGTCGCCAGCAGCGGCCAGGTCTTTGCGGTGCCGGCGGACAAGAGCGTGGTGCACGTCCTGGAGAGCCATGGCATCGACATTGCCATGTCCTGCGAGCAAGGGATTTGCGGCACCTGCCTCACCCGGGTGCTGGAGGGGGTGCCGGAGCACCGCGACCTGTTCCTCACCGAGGACGAACAGGCGCGCAACGACCAGTTCACCCCCTGCTGCTCGCGCTCGAAAACGCCGCTGCTGGTGCTGGATATCTGAAGGGATTCAGGCGGGGCGGAGAATCACCTTCATCCGCTCGTCCGCCGCCGCGCTGCTGAAGATTTCCGCATAGCGCAGGGTGGCATTGGCGTGCTCGCGCATGATCGCCTCGGCCCGCGCGCCCTGGCGATTGACCAGGGCATCGAACACCGAATGGTGCTGCATATGGGCGTAGTTGAAGCGCCGGTATTCGCGGGCCATGTCCTGGCGATCCACCGCCAGAGCGGTCACCGAGGCGAACGGCAGATGATCGTTGCGCGCCAGGGCATCGGCGATCGCCGGGTTGTGGCTGCCTTCGACAATCACCTGGTGAAAACGCATGTTGAGGTCGTGATAGACCTCCAGGTCGTCCTCGGTCACATAACCCTTGGCGAACAACTGGTCGCCCTGGGCCAGGCACAACTCAAGGGCCGCCCGCGCCTCCTGCGACAAACCGCGCTCGGCAGTCTGACGCGCCGCCAGCCCCTCGAGCACCCCCCGCACCTCGACCGCGCCGGCGATGTCCTCGGCACTCACCGAACGCACCTGGAACCCACGCCCGCCAAACCGCACCAGCAGGCCTTCCTGCTCCAAGGTACGAAACGCCATGCGCACCGGCATCCGCGACACCCCGAACAGCTCCGCCGTCGGAATCTCCATCAACCGCTCCCCCGCCGCCAGCTCGCCCGAGGCGATCATCTTGCGCAGCGCGACCAGCACCAATTGACCGGGCTTACTCATCCAGGCAACTTCCAGAAAACGTGGGCGGCCATAGTACCGCAAGCCTTGCGCCGGCGGCATGCCGATACCGGCGTGGCGGCCTCACCAACGCCATCGCGGGCAAGCCTCGCTCCTACAGAAGATGCGTAACCTACTGCCTCACAGCACACGCCTCCCTGTAGCCGCTGCCGAAGGCTGCGATAAGGCCGCAGGCCTTCAGCGACCTCAAGATCCTGCGCCCCCTTCGGGGTCGATCGCAGCCTCGCAGGCTCGGCAGCGGCTACAGGGAGCGCACTCCCCCAGGCCGGCAGGCCGCCGTCTTGCTCTTGCTTTGGCTTTTGATCTGTTGGCCCCGTTAACCACGATGGCCGAACGCAGGCATTGAGCCGTGGGTAACCCGGCAGGGATGCCGGGTTAGCCGCCCCAGGCCATGGATGGC